>SKTJ01000155.1 GCA_007122565.1 Syntrophomonadaceae bacterium
TATCAAGAGCCCCTTAAAATCAAGGATCTATCGTCGGTACTATTCCTGAGTACTGCATATTTGTCACGTCTGTTTCGACAACGCACTGGTTTATCAATAAAACAATATCTGCAAATTGTGCGGTTAAATGCTGCGGCCAAAGCTTTATTAACTTCGAATGCTTTGGTAAAAGAAATAGCACATAGTGCAGGCTATAAGGATGCCAATTATTTTTCCGTAGCATTCCACAAACATTTTGGTCTGACGCCGACCGAGTACAAGGCCAGGATGTGGAAGCAGTAAAACATAGTGTGTGAGAATAACCGTCCTCCTCACATCTTTATCTGACGCAGCACATTCCCTTGTCCAGATGGAAAATGCGTTGGGAGTAATGATCTGCCAGTTCGTGATGATGGGTGACCATTAAAATAGCGGTGCCGCTTGCGGCTAACTCCATAATTACGTCCATAAACCTGGCAGTGGATACACAGTCCATGCCGTGCGTGGGCTCATCCAAAAGTAAAAGTGAAGGTTGCCGGGCCAGGACACCTGCCAGGGCTACCCACTGTCTGTCTGTTTTCGTAAGTGAGTAGGGGTGTTCTTCCGCCAGATGCTCCATTTGCAGGCGCTTCAGCCATTTCTCCACGCGGGCTGGGATAAGCTCCGGATCAAGCTTTCGCATCTTCAGGCCCCAGGCCACTTCCTTAATGACCTTATCCTGAAATATCTGGTGGTCCGGGTTCTGGAATAAAAAGCCGCTTTCAGCTGTTGCCCCTGCAATAGACTGTCCGGAAATATCTTTTCCTTTAACCTGAACAGTGCCTCTGCCCGGTTTCAAAATGCCTGTAATCAGTTTAAGTAAAGTGCTTTTGCCTGAACCGTTGGCCCCGGTTAAGGCAGCGAACTCTCCCCGCCCGATACTCAAACTTACATCCTGCAGTCTAAAAGTGTCGCCGTAACTGTAGCTGAGATTTACCAGCGCTAAAACAGGATTGTTACCATTTATGTCCTTTTGCTGACGGGATATTTCATCCCTTCTTTTCCTCAGGAAAAGCCCTTTTCCATCTACATCGATGCCTGCATTACGCGCTTGCTCCCACTTATTATAAAAATCTGCTTTGCTCCCTTGCCAGATCAGTTGTCCTTCATGTAGCCAGCAATATTTAGCGTTTAAAGACTCATACTGGTTGCTGAAAGTGGTGGAGATAAGGATCGAAGTGCCGGATGCAGCCAGCTCCTGCAAAAGCTGGAGAAACTCTGTCTTGAATGAAGAGTCCAGTTGGGCGAGGGGTTCATCAAGCAGTAGAACCTCAGGCTCAGAAGCGATGGCCGCCGCAAGAGCCAAACGTTGCCTCTCTCCTCCGGAAAGAGAGTGGATATTACGCTTTAACAGTGCTTCGAGATGAAAAAGTGAAATGAGCCGTTCCAATTTTTGCAGCCGTATTTCTAACGTGAGACCCTGGTTTTGTAAGATAAAATCCAATTCCTCTTCCGGGGTAGCCAGGAGAAAAACATCGCTGTCCTGTAAGGCCATTCCCATCCGTCCGTCTACATGGCAACTCCCCGTAACGTCAGCCCTGAAAATCCCCGGGATCAGACCAGCCACGCTATGAAGCAGCGTGGACTTGCCGCTACCATTGCTCCCTGCCAGGAGTACTATTTCTCCTGCCCTTACTTCTAAACAAACGTTTTTACAAGCTGCTTGTTTTTGTTGTGGGTAGGTAATCGTTAATTCCCGGATGGAGAACATGTCGTAACCCTTTCTATTACTACAGAATAATTGCCGGTTTAGTATTGCAGGCGGAATTGGATTAGTAAGGCAAGATTTGCCGCAAAGAATCCCATGGATAGGAATAATATCCAATAATACCCTTTACTCCAAGCAGGAGCAAAAGGTGTCTGTGCTATGCTGGTTCCCTGATCTTCGCCATAACCGCGCAAAAGAAGGAGCGATGCCATTCCCTGTGCCCGGTAGAGGGCCTTTATAATAACGGGGATTATCATTGTAAGATAAGCACGGAGCCGCTCCGGCAGGGTTTGCCAGTGCAGTCCCCGCGTTTGCTGGGCTTGCATGGTAACAGTCATCTCCTCCTTCAGTACAGGCAAAAACCCCATCAGCAGGAGCATAATCAAACCCATATCCTTATGCCAGCTGCTGAAAAAACGAAACACTTCTCCCGGTGGCGTTGTCATGAGAAAAAGCTGCGCCAGGCTAACAATGCCAACCAGGCGCAGCGCTACAGTACTGCCGTAAAGAAAACCTTCCCAGCCCAGCCATCCCCAGGTGGTTGTGTTCGCGGGGTTTAGCAGGCTATGAAAAAGCACGATAAATAAGGAGAAGTAAACAAAAGGTTTCAGGCGCTTTAGCAAATGGATTCCCGGTCCCGGTACAACGGCTAAGCCGAGCAAAAAGAGAGTATTCACCATTAGAATGGAAATGTTCGCTGATAAGATTAGTCCCAGCAGCAGTAAAACACTGCAGAACAGTTTGGTTTTAACCGGTGCGCAGTGCCAAAAATTCTTTGCACTTTCATAATACAAACCTGCCATAATCCCGTTTTCACTATCATTCTGTGTCATTCTGCAGGAGTTACTTTTGATTTATTGCGCTCCGTAAGCATTTTCCACTGCACCGGCAAACTACGGACAATGAACATGACCAGGTATGCGGATATTGCTTTATCCACAAAGTTGGTGGGAATACGGGCTAAGAATGCGCTGGTAAATATTCTTTCGGAACTTCCCAAGAGGATACCATAGAGAATATCCACCCCGCCTCCTGTGAGACCGCCAAAGACATAAACGGCAATAGGCGACCCAATCAGGGGAGCCACAATCGCAAGAACTATACCAACGAGAAGTGGTGTTACATAGTCCTCGAAGCCTCTTTTCAGGGCTATAAAACCAACGACCAACCCCACAGCCCCGTTCACAA
>SKTJ01000264.1 GCA_007122565.1 Syntrophomonadaceae bacterium
ACCCTCGGCATATATTCCATCATCATTGGTTAGTAATACGATCAAGTCCTAATCCCTCCGCATGGTATGAATTGTTGTTTTAATGGTGTTATGGCATATCCTGGCCATAATAGCTCAGGAAGCTTTCCCGTAAAGTACGTATTTCATTTTCTGAAAGATAACACGGTCCGCCCAGCAGGTTTGACCAGAGAAGAATTTCTGCACTTCGCTCAACGATCCGGCATCGTTGAAAAGCTTCAGATAGGGTTTGCCCTAAACAAACAACTCCATGGTTAGCCAACAGGGCGGCATAGCCTTTATCACCTAATGCGTTGACTACATTATTAGCCAGCTCCAGGCTGCCGGGAAGGGCATACTGGGCAACCGGAACACAGCCTCCAAACAGTTGAGCTGTTTCTTCTGTCACTGCGGCAATTTCACTTCTGACCACGGCAAATACAGTGGCAAATTTGCTGTGAGTGTGTATAATCGCCTGCACATCTTGCCGGGCTTTATAAATTTCCAGGTGCAAATGAAGTTCTGTAGAAGGCTTTAAGGGGCATTCAACCTCATTACCTTCCAGGTCTACAACTGCCATATCAACGCTTTGTAATTGGTTATAAGAAATTCCAATCGTTGTAATAACCGCCATATCTTTTCCGGCCCGACAACTTAGGTTGCCCCAGGTACTGGAGATTAGTCCTGCTTCTTCAATAGCCCTTCCATAGTATAACAGTTGATTCTTGCATATTTCCACAGTATTCATCAGCTAACCCCATTTTCGAAGGCTTGCCTGATTTTGTGCTCATCGGGAGTAAAAATTACCCCTTTTTCAGTAATCAGTGCAGTAATTAGCTCTGCGGGCGTAACATCAAATGCAGGGTTTCGGGCATTAGTCGCTCTTGGCGCCAGTATTTTCTCTCCTAAATAAAGCACCTCTTTTTCGTCCCGCTCTTCAATAATAATCTCTTTTCCAGAGCGGATGGATAAATCCACGGTAGATAAAGGGGCGGCAATATAAAAAGGAATGCTGCTTTTTCTGGCCAGTAAAGCCAGGGTATATGTACCGATTTTATTGGCTGTGTCTCCGTTGGCAGCGATGCGATCGGCTCCCGTAATAACCAAATCTACTTCTCCCCGGCTAATGTAATGACCGGCGGCAGCATCAGCGATGAGTTGTACCGGAATGCCCTCTTTTTGAAGTTCCCAACAGGTTAGACGAGAACCCTGAAGTAGCGGGCGGGTTTCATCAACAAAAACATGACGAATTCGACCTTCCTGGAAGGCACTTCGAATGACACCCAGTGCAGTTCCGTAACCGGCAGTGGCCAGGGCACCGGCGTTACAGTGGGTCAGCAGGGTGCTCCCGCTTGAAACAAGTGCTGCACCATGTTTGCCGATGCGTTTGTTGGTTTCAATGTCTTCTTTGTAGATTGCCCGGGCCTCGCCTTCCAAAGCATCCAGAAGTGTTTTAGGGGGCATATTTTTTAAAGCTAACATTTTTTGAAACATCCTGTTTACGCCCCAGGAAAGATTTACAGCCGTTGGACGGGAATCTTTTAATGTCCTGGCAGCTAACTCCATGGATTCCAAGAAGTGGCTCCAGGAAAAAGGCTTTGCCCCCGAGAGCATTTCTTCCTGGTGGAAATATTCTTGGGCGGCCAGAACCATGCCAAAGGCAGCGGATACGCCGATAGCCGGGGCACCTCTAACAACCATATTCCTAATGTGTTCCCTTAACTGTCCGGGGTTACTACAAACCAGGTAACGCTCTTCATCGGGCAAGAGTCTCTGGTCAAGCAGCATCAATTTGCCGTTTTCCCAAATAATCGGCCGTATTTCTACCAAATCATTCGCCTCCAGCCAGGGGGATTTTAGGCTCCACCCAGGGTGATATCCTCTTTGCTCCAGCAGTTGCAGTGCCGTTCAGCAGGGATCGATTCCAGCAGTTCCATAAATAAGTCTCGAATCAAACTGATCTTTTCGTTCATCATATCTACGACTTCTTTATGAGTCAGTGGGTGAGGTGAAACTCCGGCTGCCAGGTTTGTAACCAGTGAAAGCGTGGCATAACAAAGACCCAGTTCCCGTGCCAGGGTAACTTCCGGCACGTTAGTCATTCCTACCACATCAGCCCCCCACGTGCTGTATGCTTTTATTTCTGCCGGGGTCTCGTAGCGTGGGCCTTCCGTGCAGATATATGTGCCCTTGCTACCGTATGGAACGCCTTTTTTTTGTAAGAGCGTGTCCAGGTGATTCCTCAGTTGAACGCAGTACGGTTCGGTAAAGTCCGTATGCCAAACCTCTCCATCTTCTCCGTCAAAATAGGTGTGCTCACGATTTTTCGTCAGGTCAATAAATTGGTCTATTATAACAAGGGTGCCGGGAGGCAGTGTTTCCGTTAATGAACCAACTGCAGTCGTGGATAATATTCGCCGGGTGCCCAGTTCTTTTAAGGCGGCAATGTTTGCCCTGTAATTAATTTTATGGGGTGCCAGTTGATGGTTTTCTCCATGCCGGGGCATAAAAGCCACCGTTTTTTGCCCATGCCTCCCTGTAATCAAAGGTACTTTCCCGTACTTGGTTTCTACAGTAATTTCCCTGGGGTTTTCCATCAATTGGGGATGATAATAACCTGTTCCACCGATAATAGCCAGGTCAATTGTCATGGCGTGCTACCTCCTTATATTTTATCAGAAGGTCCTCCTTTCTTATTCATCAATTTGTTATTCCCAGCTCTCCAGATACTTTTTTTGTTCTTCAGTCAGGCGGTCAACTTCAATATTCATGGCCTTTAATTTCATTAAGGCAACTTTTTCATCAAGTTCCCGGGGAATTTTCAGCACGCTGTTTTTAAGTTTGCCCTTGTTGTCTAGAAGGTATTTTAATGCCAAAACCTGGATGGCAAAAGACATGTCCATGATTTCGGCA
>SKTJ01000189.1 GCA_007122565.1 Syntrophomonadaceae bacterium
ATGCTGCAGTGCATAGAGTGCGTACATGGTTAACTTGGACACGTCACAACCTGGGGCATATATACCAAAGATGCCGCAACACTCCTCCATCTTCGCCGAACCTCCGGAGCGAAGATAATAATTATGATCAATTATCAAGTCCCACTTCACCTCTGTCAGCCGGGTCAGCGGTGCGGATAATTTGGCTTTTACTTCATTAAGAAACTCGCCCGTTTCCATTCGATTGCCCCCTCATTAACTGTTTCCCTTTACTCCGACTACTGTTTCCTAACTCCTGGATTCTTTAATTTTATTCTTCCTCAATTCCGAGACGTTCATAAATAAAGGGAACAAAACGCAGACAATGTTGCGGCTCAAAAGCGGCGGCAAGTTCTTCCGCTGTCAGCAGCGCGGTGACCTGCTCTTCCCTGGCCAGCAATTCTTTCAGGGGAACTCCGTGCTCCCAGGAGTGCATGGCACACCGCTGCACCAGGTCATAAGCCTCTTCCCGGGTGATTCCTTTCTCCACGAGGGAGAGGAGAACCCCCTGGGAATAGACCAGTCCTCCGGTTAGCTCCAGGTTTTTTTGCATCCTTTCAGGGTAAACATGCAGGCCTGTGATAATACGGGTTGCCTGGTGAAGCATATAATCCACAAGAATCGTGGAGTCGGGAAAGATCACCCGTTCTGCGGAGGAATGGGAAATGTCCCGTTCATGCCAGAGGGGGATGTTTTCCAGGGCAACTTGTCCATTTGCCCTTACCAGCCGTGCCAGTCCGCTTAGCTGCTCGCAGGAAACAGGATTACGCTTGTGCGGCATGGCCGACGAACCTTTCTGTCCCTTGTAGAAGGGCTCCTCCACCTCCCGCACTTCCGTTTTCTGCAGGGCACGGATCTCCACAGCAATTTTGTCAAGATACGAGGCAATAATGGCCAGGACAGTGAGCAGCTCTGCATGGCCGTCCCGCTGTAGGATCTGTGTGGATACAAGGGCCGGTTTCAGGCCGAGGCGCCGGCAGACATCCTCTTCAATCCAGGGATCGAGGAATGCATATGTCCCTACCGCCCCCGATATCTTGCCGTATGAGATAGCTTCTTTTGCTGCGGCTAGGCGTTTGCGGTGCCGTCTTGCTTCATCCCACCAAAGGGCAAATTTCAGGCCCAGGGTGATCGGCTCGGCATGGATACCGTGGGTACGGCCGATCATGACCGTATCACGGTACTTGAGGGCCTGGTTACGCAGGGCGGCCGCCAGTGAACCTAGCCCCTGTTCCAGTAAAATGCAAGCCTCCTGCAGCAATAAAGAAATGGACGTATCCACCACATCATATGATGTAAGGCCGTAATGGAAAAAGCGGGATTCTTCACCTAAACTCTCCGCCACACAACGGGTGAAGGCTACCACATCATGGCGGGTTATTTCTTCAATCTCCAGTATGCGCTCGACGGAAAAAAAGGCTTTCCGCCCAATCGCCTCCGACGCCTCCCGGGGAATGATTTCTTTAGTCGCCAGAGAGTGGCACACCGCTATTTCAATATCTAAAAATTTGCGGTAGCGATTCTCCAGCGTCCAGATCCGGCCCATTTCAGGCCGCGTATATCTTTCGATCAATTTTCCACCCCCAATCTTTGCTGCTTCCGGTGAGGGTTAGCCCTCCAGGTAGCGGCGATATCCCACTTCCTGTAACTTTTTGTTCTTTAGTTTAACCTGTGCGGCCAATTCTTCTTTATACCCTAAAAGTTTCTCGCGCACTGCGGAATCACTAACACCAATGATCTGAGCAGCCAGCACGCCCGCATTAAACGCCCCGTCCACAGCCACCGTAGCCACGGGAACGCCCCGGGGCATTTGCACCATGGCATAAAGGGCGTCAATTCCACTAAGGGCGGAACCACTTAGGGGTACGGCTATGACCGGTAAGACCGTATGAGCCGCGATGACCCCAGCCAAGTGAGCTGCCATACCGGCACCGGCGATGATTACATTGATACCCCGTGCAGCAGCATCACGGGCAATTTGAGCCGTTTCATCCGGTACACGGTGGGCAGAGGAAATGAGCACTTCGTAACCAATATCAAATTTCTCCAAAGCCGCAAGGCAATCCTGCATAACTTTTAAATCTGAATCACTACCCATAATCACGTAAACTTTAGTCAATTGAACACCTCCAAATATTTAGATGTCAGATGTCGGAAATCAGTGAGCCGGGAGCCATTCATTCAATCGTGCAGAACGCCACAGGGGTAACCCGCATTTACTCCCATTCGATGGTTCCCGGTGGTTTGGTGGTAACGTCATAAACAAAGCGGTTGACCTCGGGTATTTCATTGACAAGGCGGCTGGAGATGCGTCCCAGCAGATCGTAAGGCATGGGATACCAGTCCGCCGTCATACCGTCATGGCTCGTAACAGCGCGCAGCACAATGGTATGGGCATAGGTACGCCGGTCTCCTTTTACGCCTACGCTGAGAATGTTGGGGAGGACGGCAAATGCCTGCCAGATCTCCCCGTAAAGGCCGGCGGCCTTGATTTCTTCGATCACAATGGCATCCGCTTCCTGCAAAACAGCTACCTTCTCCGGGGTAACTTCTCCAAGAACCCTTACACCCAGCCCCGGTCCGGGGAAGGGATGACGCATAACTATTTCTTCAGGGAGACCCAGTTCAAGCCCCACCTGCCGCACCTCATCCTTAAAAAGATATTTCAGCGGTTCAATCAAGCCGAGACGCATATCATCAGGCAGGCCTCCCACATTGTGATGGGATTTTATTACGGCTGCAGTGGCCGTGCCGCTTTCAATCACATCGGGATACAGAGTGCCCTGCACCAGGTAAGAGATTTCCCCCAGCTTATCCGCTTCACGTTCAAAGACTCGGATAAAATGATTGCCAATAATTTTTCTTTTTGCTTCCGGATCTGTTACACCACGTAAAAGAGTAAGAAATTCCTCCCCTGCATCCACGGCAACGATATTCATGTTAAATTCACGGCTAAAAGTGGACATCACAGCTTCCTTTTCACCCTTACGCATAAGCCCATGATCCACAAAGACACAGACCAGTCGGTCGCCAATGGCCCGGTGAACCAGAGCTGCTGCCACCGCTGAGTCCACGCCACCGCTAAGGCCGCAAACAACCCGCTCGCGGCTATCAAGCACCCTGTTTATCTCTGCCGTGCTGCTCTCCACAAAATTCTCCATTGTCCATTCACCACTGAAAGCACAAATACGCTGTAGAAAGTTGTTCAGGATTAGCTTTCCCCCGGGCGTGTGTATTACTTCCGGATGGAACTGCAGGCCGTAAAGCCTGCGAGTCCGGTCAACCATGGCCGCCACGTTCGTATTTTCACTGCGGGCGATCACGTTAAAACCGGGAGGCGCGGTGACAACTTGGTCGCCATGACTCATCCACGCAACAAATTCATGCTCAACCCCGGCCAAAAGATCGTGATCATCCGTAACAAAGAGATTTGTCTTTCCAAATTCCTGACGCTTCCCATTGCCCACCTCTCCTCCCAGGTCCGCGGCCATCAGTTGCATGCCGTAGCAGATTCCCAGGATGGGGACGTTAAGTTCATAAATACGGGGATCACAGCGGGGTGTTCCCGGGTCATAAACACTGGCTGACCCACCGGAGAAAATCAGTGCAGCAGGTTCGGCAGCGCGCAATTCCTCAATGGGGATATTGTAGGGTATTATTTCACAGTAAACGTTGAGTTCCCGCACCCTTCTTGCAATTAATTGGGTGTACTGACCGCCAAAGTCAAGGACAATAACTTTTTCCGCTGCATTCATCCCTTTTTATGCTCCCTTCCAGCTTTTTACGCCTTCTTTAATTCGTCAAAGCTCAGCTTATTTCCTCTTATTATCATAAAAAAACCGGGAGGTTTTCTCCCGGTTTTTTAAATTATCTTTTTTTCTTACATTCCCATTCCGCCCATACCACCCATGCCACCCATACCACCCATACCTGGGTCCATCATACCACCCTTATTTTCGTCGGGCTTATCTGCAACCACTGCTTCCGTGGTAAGGAAGAGGGAGGCAATGCTGGCGGCGTTTTGAATAGCCGAACGTACCACCTTGGCGGGGTCAACAATTCCCGCTCCCAACATATCGACATATTCACCATTAAGAGCATTGAAACCCATGCCTTGCTCCATTCCCTTGACTTTCTCCACAACAATGGAACCCTCTTCTCCGGAGTTCTCAGCAATCCGACGCAGCGGTTCTTCCAGGGCACGGCGCACAATTTGTACACCCACAGCCTCATCCGCCACATCCAGTTGAAGATCCTTGATTGCATTGATGCCGTTCAAGTAAGCCACACCACCACCGGGTACTATACCTTCTTCAACTGCAGCCCGGGTAGCGGAAAGGGCATCCTCGATGCGCAATTTCCGTTCCTTCATCTCCGTTTCGGTAGCAGCTCCCACTTCAAGCACTGCCACACCGCCAGCCAGTTTGGCCAGCCGTTCCTGCAGCTTTTCACGGTCAAAATCAGAGGTTGTATCTTCAATCTGTACCCGGATCTGGTTAATGCGCTTCTGAATTTCTTCCTGGGATCCGGCTCCGTCCACAATAATGGTTTCATCCTTACCGATGATTATCTGGCGTGCTTTTCCGAGCATCTCCATATCCACATTCTTCATGTCGATACCCAGGTCTTCAGATACGACCTGACCACCGGTAAGAACGGCGATATCCTCCAGCATGGCCTTACGACGATCCCCAAATCCGGGGGCTTTAACGCCTACACAGGTAAAGGTGCCGCGAATTTTATTCACAACTAAGGTAGCCAGTGCTTCTCCCTCAATATCTTCGGCGATCAGCACGAGGGGCTTACCCCTTTGTACGATTTTTTCCAACAGGGGAAGAATGTCGTGGATATTACCAATCTTCTTGTCAGTAAGCAGGAGCATGGGCTCATCCAGAATCGCTTCCATTTTCTCCGTGTCAGTAACCATGTAGGGAGAAATATATCCGCGGTCAAACTGCATTCCTTCAACCACTTTCATGTCAGTAACAAAGCCCTTTGATTCCTCTACAGTGATAACACCATCTTTACCGACCTTTTCCATAGCATCAGCAATGAGGTTGCCGATTGACTCATCATCGGCTGAAATGGAAGCAACCTGGGCAATAGCGTCACGGCTCTCCACCGGTTTGCTCTGATTTTTAATATATTCCAGCACACTATTCACAGCCTGGTCAATGCCTTTTTTCATGAGCATGGGATTAGTACCAGCGGTAACATTTTTAATACCCTGCTTGATAATAGCCTGCGCCAATATGGTAGCGCTGGTCGTGCCGTCCCCGGCTATATCCTGGGTTTTGTTGGCCACTTCCTTGACAAGCTGGGCTCCCATATTTTCAAATGGATCAGAAAGCTCGATCTCCCGGGCAATGGTCACCCCGTCATTGGTAATCTGGGGGGAACCGAATTTTTTATCCAACACCACGTTACGACCCTTGGGGCCGAGGGTTACTCTAACAGTATCGGCCAGTTTATCCACTCCTCTTTCAAGTGCATGACGGGCCTCTTCACGAAAACGTATTTCTTTAGCTGCCATCTAAGTAGAACCTCCTTTATTTCCAGGTTAGTTAATATTCTGTCTCAAGACAGATTAATTTTAATTAACAAGAATTCAGAAACTCACTTTTGTTTTTCTAGCTAAAAACTGCCAGAATATCATCCTGACGCAGAATCAGGTATTCCACAGCTTCAACTTTTACTTCTGAACCGGCATACTTGGAGAAAATAACCTTGTCCCCCGTCTTCAGTTCCATTTGCACTTTGGTACCGTCATCGAGTATTTTCCCTGTTCCCACCGCCATAATCTCTCCCTCCTGGGGCTTTTCCTTTGCTTTATCAGGAAGGACAATACCGCCAGCTGTTTTTTCCTCCTTCTCCAGTACTTTTACGATGTACCGGTCACCTAAGGGCTTGAGTTTCATCAACAAAGACCTCCTTTTAAATTAATTGTTAACCCTGCATCCTTTTTTGTTAGCACTCCCTTTAGGTGAGTGCTAAACATCCTGTAGTTTATATTACCGTTCGCTCAAGGCAAAGGCAAATCGAACGGCAAGTGAATTAAGCCCATATTTAACTGTTAGCTTTGTTTTTGTTACTAATTCCCTATATTTCTCCTAATTACTTAATATTCCTAATCTGGAACACAACATATTTTTCCCCTGCTGCAAGATATTATACATATACAAGAAATCAAAAGCCATAAGTCGAAAGTCAAAAGTCGTAGGGCGTATAGACAGTTGAAAAAATAAAGTCAGAGGAAGACAGTCTAAAATCTAAGAGTTTGAAGTGAACTCGTTTCAGCAAAGCTGAACATCGGGGAATCAGGTGGAAAGTCTACTCCACCTGATTGAAAAAGCCCATCTACGCTATGCTTAGAGGTGGGGGTCTTAAACCCATAAGAAAAATTAGGATCAAGGGCAAAGATCTACTATATCCGCGTGCGCAGGCAACATTTGGGGGGTATACCTGTTTGATGATGATTATGTGTGAGCCTTACTTTCGACTTTTGACAGTTGACTTTCATTGTGTTTTCCCGGTTCATCTTGCACAGTCTGAAACTTCATCGCCCAGCAGGGCTACGGCGTGGGGAATGGCCGGGAGAATCACGTCCAAGCACTCGCGCACAGCCTTGGGGCTACCGGGGAGGTTAACGATGAGTGTTTTTCCCCGGACACCGCAAATTGCCCGGGAAAGCATGGCATAGGGTGTTTTTTTGAGGCTTTCGAGGCGCATGGCTTCGGCAATACCAGGAACATTTTTTTCGATCACTTCCACGGTGGCATCGGGAGTAAAATCACGTGGAGCCAAGCCCGTTCCGCCGGTTGTGAGAACCACGTTTACCTGCACGATATCACACAGCCTGATCATTTCTTTTTTCAACATTTCCTTGTCATCAGCAACAATTGTATGAGAAACCAACTCCCAACCATTCTCCCCGCCTATCCTTCCTATTTCCGCACCACTTATATCTTCCCGCTCGCCAAGGGAGCTGCGGTCACTGGCAGTTAACACCGCGAACCTTACATTGACAGGTTTTGTATGGTCATGTGCCAAAAAATACACCTCCTAAAAAGATAGTCAAAAGTCGAAAGTCTTTCTTAATAAAGACTCTATAAAAACTCTTTGACATATTATTAAGCTTGTTTAGTCTCCTGCGGACGGCTGTGGGCAGCCGCTCCTAAATTTAGAAAACAACGAATGTAAAACCTGTCTCGCACCTTTATCTTTGATTTTCGACATTAGACTTTGGGCTTTTAACTTTAGGCTTTCTTTTCCCCGCTGTCTTTAAGATCATAACCACCCATTCGTTCCACTGCGGCGCGAAAAGCCGGTGAAGAGATGACTTCCAGCAGCACGTGGTATGGCGGGGTATCGTAGAAAGGAGCGGCAATAGCCAGATCGTACTCTTCCCAGGCCAGGGGAATAAAATCCATTCCAAGGGTGGAGGCAGCAGCCCTGATACCCAGACCTGCATCGGCACTGCCTCCTTTTACTGCAGCCGCCACGGCAAGGTGGTTAAATTCCTCCCTGTTATAGCCTGCGATTATTTTCGGCTCTATTTTTTCCGCAGCAAGAGAATAATCGAGGAAAACCCTTGTGCCTGCCCCTTTTTGCCGGTTAACAAAAATTACATCTTCCCTGGTCAGATCTGCCAGGCTGGTAATGTTACGGGGATTTCCGGGTGCGACAATCATACCCAGTTCGCGGCGAGCAAGATGGACTAGATGAATCTCCTTATGAGCAAGATAACGTTCCAGATAGGGTGTATTGTAATAGCCACTTTCCGGATCAAGAAGATGCAGTCCGGCAATATGCGTTTCCTCCCGCTGCAGGGCCATTATCCCTCCCATGCTGCCCACGTGAGCGGAGGAAAGGGTATAGGGGGAGTCCCCTCTCTTTAGGAAATCATATAGAATATCCAGACTTAAGTCATGACTTCCCAGGCAGACTATGGTGTTTTCGATTTCCGCGGGGGTGCGCCAGAGGTTTATGGAAAGACTCTCTCCCGCCTCCACCCCTTCATGGTCCTGGGGTATGGCAGCCAAGCCGTCGGCACGCACCAGGGACATGCTCACACCGGCCCCCCGGGCAAGGGGGGTGGCAATAAAGTTTTCGTTCACCTTGCCCACTTTGAGGCGCAAATATTCTTCTTCCTTCAAAGAAGAGAGAATACGGCGCGAACTTTTAGCCTGTAATATCTCCTGCATAGGGAGGGGTTGCTTTTGCCAGGCGTATAATAGGGGACGGATCAATAGTTCCAGTACCGTATATGCAGCTACCGGGTAGCCGGGTAAGCCTACAATAGGTACACCGTCAACCACAGCCAGAACCACTGGCTTGCCTGGGCGAATGGCCACACCGTGTACAAGTACCTCTCCGAGATGATCAAGAACCTGAAATGTATGGTCGCGGCGCCCGGCGGAAGAACCGGCGCTGATCAGCACCAGGTCACTATAACGTACAGCTCGCCGCACAGCCTTCTCCAACAGGGCGATCTCGTCCTGTACCACTGCTTGGCGGGTCACATCTCCACCCCATTGCTCAATGGCAGCGGCAGATGTGTATGTATTGGACTCAATAATCTCCCCTGCCTGCGGCATCCTCCCCGGGGGAATAATTTCTGAACCAGTGGGAATAAGGCTGACAAGAGGCTTTTTTAGTAATTTTAATTGGAAGATCCCACCACTGATCAGAGCACCCAGATCAAAAGGCCGGATAAAATGGTAGGAAGGAAGGATCATCTCCCCTGCAACCACATCCTCACCAATAGAACGGACATGTTGCCAGGGCGCAACCGCCTCCCGGATCTCCAAGATGTGGGGATTATCCTTATCCGGGAAAGTAACGTTCTCGATCATAACCACTGCATCGCACTGAGGCGGCAATGCTCCACCCGTATCCACGGGAAAGGCATTCTCTGACAGCATAAGCCGTCGTGGTGCAGTGGGTGCTGCGCCAAACGTATCCGAAGCCTTTACCGCCACACCATCCATGGCTGACGCATGATAGTGAGGTGAAGAAATGCGGGCAAAAACCGGCTCCGCTGTCACCCTTCCGGCGGCAAGACGCGTATCAAGTTCTTCCACCCTCATCTTCCGTTTTTGGGCGGCGTTCCAAAATATTTCCCTGGCCCGCTCCAGAGGAAGATTGTTCAAGTATATTTTTCGTTCCAAGATACCAGCCTCCATAAAAGGAACTGTCTAAGACAAAAATCAGAAAGATTAATCAGGTTTCTTTATTTGGTTTTGACTTTTGACTTTCGACATTTGACTTTCTACTGGTGTTTAAAAAAGCGTTACCTTTACAATGCTGCCTTCCGTCAATCCTTCCACATCACGGGGAATAACAAAATAGCCGTCCCCCTGGACCACCGTTTGCAGCAACCCCGGGCCACCAAATACGGGGCAGGCACGTACTATATTTCCGGCCCCATTTTCAAAACTCAACGAAACTCTTACGTAGTCTTCCCTGCCGCCATTAGATGCGATATTTGTTTCCAAAATCGCCTCTATAGTAGGTACAAAATCTGAAAACGGAGGAAGGCCGCAAAGCATGCGCAACATGGGTCTGACAAAGAGGATAAATCCGAACATGGCTGAAACAGGATTACCGGAAAGGCCGAATACAGGTTTGCCTTCACTCATGCCGTAAAGCAAAGGCTTACCCGGACGCATAGCCACTCCATGGAACAAAACCCCTGCACCGGGGAGAGCATTAATCGCTTCTATCGCCACGTCCCTGGTTCCCACTGAGCTTCCCCCGGAAACAAGCACCAGATCCGCTTCTGCCAAGGCTTGCAGCAGAGCTTCAAGAAGGCTCTCTTTTCGATCGGCGATAATTCCACCATAAACGGCGTCACCCCCATTTTCACGAACCTGCGCCGCCAACAGGAACCCGTTAACATCCCTGACCTGGCCTGCTTGCGGAATTTCTTGCGGAGGTACCACTTCATCCCCCGTAGAAAATATTACCACCCTGGGACGGACGGCAACTTCTATTTTCACGAGACCCAGTGCTGCCATTACACCCGCATCCTGAGGCCTGATCAGGCGGCTTGACGGCAACAACAGATCTCCCAGTTTGTAGTCATCCCCGGCTTGGATAGTGTTTTCCAAGGGAGCCACGGGACGGAGTACCGCCACGCTGTCCCCCATCTGCTCACAGTACTCTACCATTACCACACTATCGCTTCCCTGAGGCAGCATTCCCCCGGTGGGTATAGACATGGCCTCACCGGGAGCAAGAGCACCGGGCGGCTCTTTTCCCATAAGAATATTTCCTTTGATGTTAAGAAGAGCGGGCAACCCTTCAGAGGCACCAAACGTATCCTCACTGCGCACAGCAAAACCATCCATGGTGGATCGGGGAAAAGAGGGAAGCTCTTCCGGCGCAAAAATATCCCCGGCGGTAACCCGCCCGGGTGCGTTTTGAAGAGATACTGGTTCCTTTCTGGCAGGCTTCATCACCAGGGATTGGACGATCACCTGCTGGGCCCTGGCAACCGGTAAAACTGTAAGCAAGGAAACTCACTCCAAAAAGTCATTCTAAAGTCGAAGTCCAAGATTTAACGATTGAGAACTAAAGAACAGTCACGAGTTGAGAGCCCATAAGATCTTTGAAGGTTTTTTCATTCAACTTTCGACTTCGAACAGTTCTTTAGAAACAACCGAGTTGACAACTGACAATTTTAATATCCAGTTCATTGCAGAGTCTGCCTACCTCAGCCAGCGAACAGTCATGCTCCCGCGCAACCTTAAATGCCATTACACAAGGCATCTTTCCTTCGGGGGCCAGTTCTTTAAGCGCCTTTTTAATCTCTTCCATCTTTCCTGCCTCCCCTGTTATATAGTTTGTTTGTAACCACTCAGTCATAAAGCGACCGGGTTACAGAATACCTGTTCGTAACCGCAGTCTCAAATAAAAAGA
>SKTJ01000009.1 GCA_007122565.1 Syntrophomonadaceae bacterium
ATTAGACGGAGCTAAAAACACTATTAAGAAAAATCACCCGAAACTCACGATTTCTGTTTATCATAAAAGTACTGATTTGTTTGAGATTCCGTTGTCCATTAAATCTTTAGTTTCGGAGTATAGAATGTATTTGCGACTTCATGCTTATGATGATTCTAGACAGTTAGTATTGTATGTGGTAAAATAGCGGTTTACACTTCCCGTAGGGGGCTTGATAATGGCCGGAAATTTCTCATTGAAAAGAAAAAACATATTAATTACAGGAGCGTCTTCAGGAATTGGCAGGCAATGTGCAATAACTGCAAGCCAGTTTGGAGCAAATGTGGCAATGGTAGCCAGAGACGTAGAAAAGCTTAAAGGAACTCTTAAACTTCTTGACGAAACTGGGAATCACCTGTTTTTTTCTAAAGATATTACTCATTTTGATTGCCTTGATGAGATTGTAAAAGAGATTGTGAGGAATGTTGGAAGATTAGACGGATTTATTCACTCTGCTGGAGTTCAAGTTACTATGCCCATTAAGAACATGAAGCCAGATGTTTACGATAAAATAATGAAGATAAATGTGATTTCCGGTTTTGAATTGGCCCGTATTATTTCAAAAAAAAGCAATATTAATCATGACGGAGCTAGTTTTATCTTTATATCGTCTACGATGGGGTTAGTAGGAGCTCCGGGAATTGTTGGTTATTCAATGAGTAAAGGAGCTATTGTGTCAGGAGTAAGATCCTTAGCAATGGAATTAGCTAATAAAAACATAACGGTAAATTGCGTTGCACCCGGAATGATCATGACAGAACTTATGAAAGACTATTTAAGCAAGTTGAATAAGGAGCAAGTTGAAGCAAGAATTGAAGGGTATCCCTTGGGTTTGGGAAAACCGGAAGATGTTGCCAACGTGTGTGTTTTCCTTTTATCAGATGCTGCCCGCTGGATCACTGGGACAACAATTTCTGTTGACGGAGGCTATACTGCAAAGTAAGTAAACGCCAAACTTGTCCCACATACCTGAATCCCATTAATAATGTGAAAATCCTCCTCAAACAAAGCAACTGAGGAGGATTTCATTTATGAAAAAACTGAGTCTCCAGGCATCCTTTCTTTTTACTATTAAAGCAGTATTTCCACCCCCTTAAGGTATACTTTTGAATTAATCGAAATATATAGATGTTAAGCGAGTAACGATTACAATAAATTTCACAGTATTAAACGGGGTCCGTGAGCTTACTCAAAGGGGCACGGGATATGAGAGAAACCAAAAAACGCATTTACCTTTCATCTCCCCACATGAGCGGGAGGGAACAACAATACATTGAAGAAGCCTTTGAAAGTAATTGGATTGCCCCATTGGGCCAGCACGTAGATGCCTTCGAAAAGGAAATAGCCGCGTATGCCGGGGTGATAGGCGCTGTAGCTTTGAATTCTGGTACGGCTGCCTTACATCTGGCCCTGCGTCTGGTCGGAGTTGAGCCGGGTGACCGGGTTTTTTGCTCCACCCTAACCTTTGTTGCCAGTGCCAACGCCATACTTTACCAGGGAGGGGAACCTGTTTTTGTGGATTGTGAACCCGGTTCCTGGAACATGTCACCCGCGGCACTGAAGCAGGCTTTAAGCGATGCCTGGGAAGAAGAAAAGCTTCCCAAGGCCGTGGTGGTGGTGAACCTATACGGGCAAAGCGCTGATATGGATCCTCTCTTGGACATTTGTGGCGATTATGGAGTGCCGATCATAGAAGATGCAGCGGAATCCCTGGGGGCGACGTACAAGGGCAAAGCCAGTGGTTCTTTGGGGAAATACGGGGTCTTTTCTTTTAACGGCAACAAGATCATTACCACTTCCGGGGGAGGTATGCTGGTATCAGATGATCTGGAGGGGGTCGAAAAGGCCCGGTTTTGGGCCACCCAGGCCCGGGACCCGGCAAGGCACTACCAGCATAGTGAACTGGGCTATAACTACAGGCTGAGCAATGTGCTGGCCGGAATCGGAAGAGGGCAGCTGGAGGTGCTGGATGAGCGGGTAAAGGCCCGGCGGGCTGTTTTTGAGCGGTATTTTGAGGCATTCTCCGAGGTGGAAGGGATAACGTTTATGCCTGAAGCGGATTTCGGCCGCTCAACCCGGTGGCTGACGGTCCTGACGGTGGAACCGGAAAAGTGCGGCGTGGGGCGGGAAAAGATCATTGATGTCTTGGAGAAAGAGAATATCGAAGCCAGGCCTCTCTGGAAGCCCATGCATTTGCAGCCGCTGCTTGAGGGGTGTGGCTACTATCCCCACGGGGAAGGGGAGAGCGTCTCGGATTGGCTCTTTGAGTACGGTTTGTGCCTGCCTTCCGGCTCGAATCTATCTGAAGAAGACCAGGGATTGGTGATCGCTTGTTTGCGCAGTTGTTTATTCGGGGATTGAAAAGATAACCTAATTCCAATTCCTCAGAACTGTCCTGCACTAGCTCCTTATCTTGCCCTTTTGCTCCTTTTCTTTCGCTTCTAATCCAAAGTTCTTTCAGGCACCAAATATTCCACCAGCTTTAGGTATACTTTTAAGTGAATCAGAATATATACATGTAGCGAGTTGTAATTACAATATATCTGTCAGTATTGAATATAATTTTAAGGGAATTCCCGGGAAAACTCGAAAAAATTGGTTTAAAGATTATGACCAATGGAAAAGCAATGACCCCCTGGCTATACATGGACGCTTGGCTAGGGGTGAGCGAGTAGCGTAACCGGCCAAAAAATTTGGGCCGGTTTTGCCGTTACTGTGCCACAAAGCATTGGGCTAAGGCTAGGATATATCCTTTAAGGAGGTGGTTTGAGCAGGTATAGAAGAGCCCTTTTGGCGTAGTGGCCAATTTGTACATATTAATAAATACCTG
>SKTJ01000280.1 GCA_007122565.1 Syntrophomonadaceae bacterium
CTTCACCCTGGATCGGCTCCACGATGAAGGCGGCAGCATCATGTTCCTGCAAGGCCTTTTCCAGGGCGCTCGCATCCCCAAACGGGATAGGAATACAGCCGGGCACAAGTGGTTCAAAAGGCTCCTGGTATCTTTTCTTACCTGTTACGGAAAGAGCTCCCATTGTTTTGCCGTGGAAGCCGCCGGTGCAGTAAATAAATTTCTTTTTCCCCGTATACATGCGCGCCAGTTTGAGGGCGCCTTCAACAGCTTCTGTGCCCGTACTGCAAAACCAACTGTTCTGCAGCTCTCCCGGAGTAATGCGGGCAAGGTTATGCGCCAGGACAGCGGCAAACTTGCCCAGAGCCGATTGCAGCATCACCGGAGCACCTTCCACCTTATGTAATGCTTCCAGCACAGCCGGATGGTTGTGCCCAAGGTTTAATGAGCCATAGCCCCCGACAAAGTCAAGATATTCCTTCCCATCCTCGTCCCACACTTTACTTCCTTCGGCCTTAACAAAGTTTGTATCAATGCCGATCAAGGCTGACAAGCTGGCCCTGCCCTGATGAATATAATTTTTATATGTTTCCAGGATCTCTTTTCTGTTCATTTTTAAGGCATCATCAACCGAAAATAATCCGTTCCCCTTTTCCTTGCCCATTAAATTTCACCTCCATAAAAATGATGTTACAAACTCTGAACCTGTATGAAACCAACCCATGCTGACTTACTAAGATCTTCTCTTACCCCAAATAGCAGACGGCCTCACGGGAGCGGGGATCTGCTATCAGTCGCACCGTCAATCCGGCGCTTACTGCCGGAACATCAATAACACGTACCACATCTGCAAGAGCAGTGCTATCCGGTTGGAACTTCTCCAGAACTGAAGTCGAATTATGAAAAAAGGAATGATTAAAAGACGCTTCGGGAAGATCAGGATAAACAGGAAGATAGATAATCCGGGATTCTACCAGGTCCTGGAAATAATGGGTGCCGTAGGATACTTCAGGTAGCTGTCCTGCCTTCTCATAAGCTAACTCCACCAGCATTGCGGCGTTGTTTATATCGGCATAGCCGGCGTTAACGCCGAGGAGGATATTACTGCTGCCCCAGCGACCCGGCCCCATAAGTAACAGCTTTTCCCCTGCCAGATGGGGATGACGGTTCAAACTGCCTATCAGGCGCCCCGTCTGTTTGCGCAGGGATTCACTCAGATTCCCGTAACCCCTGGGATCCACAAAAATAATGTAATTAATACCTTCGACAAGGCTGGGATTGATCACCTGCCCTGCCCGGAAAAGAATATGCTGTTCCGGAATGGATTGGGGAACATCCAGTGGCGCCATTTGCTGCGGTAACCAGAGAGGCCGGCACTGCAGCAGGTTAATTCTCACTGATCCGTTTTGCGTGAGGGATGCAGTGAACTCCGTATCCACGGGATAGCCGTAAGCTTGCTCCAACCGCTTTAGCATCTCACCGAAAAGGGGGACAAAGGAAGTCCTGTTTATTAAGCGGTTAAAAGTAAGAATTTGCTCATCCCCCAAATTTTTCCTGGTCTCAACATAGGGAGGATCAAATGGGAATCCTTCCTGAAGCAAAGATGTGTAATAATGGAGCTGTGGATAGTTACCTTGCTTTAGCATCTCGTCAACTGGCACAGTGCGAAATAGGTTGGCCCCTAAATCGAGAACATCCATTTTATGTTGGGAGTAGTGGGCAATCTTTGTTCCGGCCTCAGGCCGGAGCCGGGGCTGGCTGACAGCAATCATACGGGGATAATCATCGGGGACACGGTTCACTGCCCGGGTCCCCAGGCCGAACACAAGGCGAATTAATCCCTGCTCCGGATCAATCCGTTCTGACCAGGCATAGGGATTACGGGAAAACGCCACCCCGGCGAGGCTGGGGAAAAAGTAGCTATGGTATGGGGTCCCGGCCACACGCTGCACCAAAATAGCCATCTGTTCATCGTTCTCCCCCAGCCCGCGTTTCAACCTGTAGGAAAGGACATCGGGACTCAGGGTACTGGCATAGACAAGCTTAACCACACGCAGGAACTCCTTCAGTCTGGCGTCGAGGCTCCCCTGGTTGGCACAGAATTCGCTGCGATACTTCCCGGCAAAAGCGTTGCCGATACCATCCTCCAAAAGACTGCTGGAGCGAACTATAATCGGAGCCTGGCCAAAATAGTCCAGCAGGTTGCGGAACTGTTCCATAATGTGCTCCGGGAAACTGCCCGCCAGAAATTCCTGCTCCACAGCCTCAAATTCCTCCACTGTAATGGAAGTATTTTTGGTAAGCTGCAAGCGTAACCGGAAAAGATCATTGTCCACCAGGAAAGTGAAAAAAACATAAGAACCGATATAGAAGGAGTCATGGGGTTCCAGTACGGTGGAAAAATCTGTTTTTCCCTCTCCTGCGAGCAGGATCTTTCGCGCCAGCAGCATACCGGTAGCCTTTCCCCCGATTCTTCCCGAGCCAATCATACGCTCCCGGATGGCAAAGAGATCTTCGACTGTGAAATACCGATCTGCAAGCTTATTCAAGATGGGATCATCGCCCACAAGCATGCGTGTTTTTTCCTGTTTGAGCGCTCGAAACTCCGGTGTTAGGTTTCCAGATTCCCCATTCTGTTCCCAGTGCTGCACCAGCTTTTTATAGACGCTCTCCCAGGGGGCAATGGACGAACTATCCACGCGCAGGGGATGTTTCCATGCCGTGGAAGAAATAACTGCAGCCTCGCCGCTCTGGAAAACAGGTTGCCAATCATCCCCGGAAACAGTGTGGGGTAAAAACATTTGGGGAGAATAGCGATCCCAGACTTTCAACGGATGGATATAGAGGTTTCCGCTGATGCGGTAAACATCCACAAG
>SKTJ01000010.1 GCA_007122565.1 Syntrophomonadaceae bacterium
CTGTGCCACTCCGCTTCACCCACGCTGATTAAATCCAGCGCTGTGTGAACTTTTTTGTTTGTCTCCTGTTGTGCGGTCAAACCGGTAATAATATCACGGTTAACAATATCGCTGTTTGACAGCGTTCCCACCAGCACCACAAGCCCTTTACGATTTCCCAGGGCGGGTATGTTCAGGGCCCGGAAGACTACATCACCACAATGGGCAAAAACTTTACGCACAATTTGTTCATCCTTACGTAAATCGCCGCTAAAGCTAACACCCGTATTGTTTGCCTTCTCTTTTTTTACCGTATTATTGCGTTTGCCTGAAAAAAGCCTGGAGATCAATTTTCGCATCTGATATTTATCCCCCGGGTTATTAACAATTTTTTTTAGTTTCTCCAATTATTGACCGCCTAAACATAAGATCGCCAGTAAAGACATGGTACTGCACAGGTTCTGAAAGGTTCAAAAAGCATAAAAAAAACCGCCCTGATTAAAAAGAGTTCGAATACCTGAGTATTTACAACAGTAGCTGCCATAAAACATTATTTAAAACATTATTAATGAAAGCGCTATTGTGTTTCGCCGTTTTTATGTTATTATTCTTTTAAAAGCATAACGCTTAAAAGCATAGCGATATCAGGAAGGAAGATGGAAAAAGACAATGAACAAAACGAACAAATTAGTACTTGGTCTGCCGGCAGGCAGTCTGCAGCAATCGACGATGGATATTTTCAAGAAAGCAGGTTTTAATATTTATGTACATGATCGCTCCTATTTCCCCTATATCGATGATGAGGAGATAGAGTGCATCCTGATCCGGGCTCAGGAGATCCCCCGTTATGTGCAGGATGGGGTTCTGGACGCCGGCATCTCCGGCAAAGACTGGATCACGGAGAACAGAGCGGATGTGGTGGAAGCAGCGGAATTTCGCTATTCCCGTCAGGGCTTGCGTCCGGTGAAGCTGGTGCTTGCCGTTCCCGAAAGCTCACCGATCAAGCGTGTGGAAGACTTGCAGGGGAAAAAAATAGCCACCGAACTTGTGGAAGTTACAAAACAGTTTCTGCATGAACGGAATATCGAGGCGGCAGTGGAGTTTTCCTGGGGTGCCACAGAGGTTAAGCCCCCGGTGTTGGTGGATGCCATTGCCGAGCTTACGGAAACGGGGCGCTCCCTTAAGGCCAACAATCTGCGTATTATCGAGACTGTCCTTGTATCCACACCCCGCTTCATTGTCAATCATGAAAGTTGGCAGAACGAATGGAAGAAAAATAAAATTGGTTTTATTCTCACCCTGCTGCAGGGCGCCATGCTGGCAGAGGAGAAGGTTGGGTTGAAGATGAATATCAACAAGCAGAACCTGCAGAGAGTTCTTTCCCTGCTGCCGGCCCTGCGCAAGCCCACGATCTCAGCTCTGCAGGATGACACCTGGGTGGCGGTGGAAACGGTTATCGACGAGAAAATGGTACGTGATCTGGTGTACAAACTTAAAGAAGCAGGCGCAGAAGGAATCATTGAATATTCCCTGAACAAAATAATCCCATAAATACAAGAAACAAGAAGCAGGAAACAAGAGGCAAGAAAGGCGAAGGCAAACCCACGCATCCAAGGGTAAGGCACCAGTGATAGGATTGTGATTAAAAGAGCAACAGGAGATGCATCTGCTTGACCGTCTCGCTTTCCATTTTACCTTTTCCTTTCCAACTGTCCAACTAACCAACTTGTTTTCCAGGAGGTTTAGGCGTATGGAATTGCCGGACCGGGTGATTATTAAGGGAGCGGGCGACCTGGCCAGCGGAGTGGCACATCGCCTGCAGCAGTGTGGTTTTAAAATCGTCATGCTGGAATTACCCCAACCCATGGTAGTCCGTTCTACGGTGGCTTTTGCCACCGCGGTTTACGAAGGGGAAACAGAGGTGGAAGGCGTACGGGCACGCCTTGTCCGTACTGGAGAAGACCCGGCAGGTTGCTGGGAAGAGGGGATTATTCCTGTTTATGTGGACCCCACGGGAGAGTTGGTATGCCGACTTTCTCCTCCTGTGCTAATTGATGCGATTATTGCCAAGCGTAACACCGGAACTAAGTGCAGTGATGCTCCCATCGTTATTGGACTGGGCCCCGGCTTTACTGCTCCGCAGGACGTTCATGCTGTTGTGGAGACAAAACGGGGACACGATCTGGGGAGAGTGATTTATAGCGGGGCTGCGGCACCGAATACGGGGGTACCGGGTGATATTGCCGCTTACGGAGCAGAGAGGTTGTTGCGCGCTCCCGCTGCGGGGACCTTTCACTCTCAGCGCAGCATCGGTGAACTGGTGCAGGCGGGAGAAACGGTGGCTTTTGTGGACGGTGTCCCGGTGGTAGCTGCCATTGAAGGCATGGTGCGGGGGATGCTTTTTAGCGGATTAAATGTGGAGCCGGGGATGAAGGTTGGAGATATTGATCCCCGTGGTGCGGCGGTAAATTGTCACACCATCTCCGACAAGGCTCGCGCAATCGGAGGCGGAGTGCTGGAGGCAATTTTACATCTGGGGATGAAGCGACAGGGACAGGAGTCTCAGTAGTCAGAAGTCAGTAGAAGGAGTCAGGAGAAGGAAGACAGTAGTCAGGAGTCAGTAGTCAGAAGTCAGTAGAAGGAGAAAAGGAACCAGTAGTAAGGAGTCAGGAGTCAGTAGTCAGGAGAAAAGAATAAAAGAAGTCATCAGCCCCCAATACCTATTTTTCTGTGGAATAAGGGGTATATTTAACCCGTCGTTATACCTAAAAGAGTATAACGGATACAGGAAACAAGGGATACTTCTCGTTGCTTCCAACTATCCAACTGCTATTATAATGAGGTGTTTAAAATGAAGATGCACCAATTTGAA
>SKTJ01000237.1 GCA_007122565.1 Syntrophomonadaceae bacterium
TAAAATCCCTCACCTTCATGGCGGATTTGAAAGGTGGAAAGTAGAAAGTTGGAAAGTTGGAAAGTTGGAATAAAAAGTCTATAATTATTACAATCATATTGAGTCAGTGACATGGGAAAAACTGACTATTAAGATATTTAACTCCTAACGGGATTAAAAAGCGCCTAAAACCTTTCCCCTTTCCAACTTTCCAACTTTCCAACTAACGAAAGGAGCGAGTTGATGAACTTTCAGCAGATTATAATCAGACTACAGGAATTTTGGTCAAAAGAGGGCTGTCTGCTCTGGCAGCCCTATGATGTGGAGAAGGGAGCCGGTACAATGAACCCTGCCACATTTCTCCGTTCCCTGGGACCCGAACCGTGGAAAGTGGCCTATGTAGAACCTTCGCGTCGCCCTGCAGACGGGCGCTACGGCGAAAATCCGAATCGCCTCTACCAACATCACCAGTACCAAGTTGTCCTTAAACCTGCTCCGGTGCAGATACAGGATCTCTACCTTGCCAGCCTGGCGTACATTGGCATTGATCCACATGCCCATGATATTCGTTTTGTGGAGGATGATTGGGAGTCACCTACGCTTGGAGCCTGGGGGCTGGGCTGGGAAGTCTGGCTGGATGGTATGGAGATCACCCAGTTTACTTATTTTCAACAGGTAGGGGGATTCGAGCTGGACCTGGTTCCGGTGGAGCTTACATACGGATTAGAGCGTATCGCCATGTTTATTCAGAAGTGTGACAACGTTTTCGATCTGGAATGGGCGCCCGGTGTAAGCTATGGTGCTGTTTTTCAAAAAGGAGAGGCGGAACATTCCCGCTATAGTTTTGAAGAAGCGGATACATCCCTGCTCCTGGAACTTTTCACCCTCTACGAGCGGGAAGCAAAACGGGTCGTGGAAAAGGAGCTTGTCCTGCCGGCCTATGATTATGTCCTTAAATGTTCTCATACTTTTAACGTCCTTGATGCCCGCGGCGCCATCAGTGTCACCGAGCGCACTGCTTATATTGGACGTATCCGTGAACTGGCCCGCATTTGCGGCCGTGTTTATCTGGGACAGCGGGAGGCGGCCGGTTATCCCCTTTTAGGTGGAGACAATACATCAACGGCGGCACCGTCTGCCGCAGCGGCGGGAGGTGATCTCCAATGAAAACACAACATGAGCAATCAGTAGAAAAAACGGTCACACGGGAACTGCTGCTGGAGATCGGCACGGAAGAGATTCCCGCACGTTTTATGCCGGAGATCCTGAAGCAGTTAACGGAAAAGGGCGCGGCTCTCCTGGCAGAACAACACCTTTCCTGTGGTGCGGTGCGTGCGCTGGGCACCCCGCGCCGTCTGGTCCTGCATGTCACTGATCTGGTGACAAAACAGCCGGATCGGGAAGAAAAGAAAAAAGGACCGGCAAGGGAGCGGGCCTTTGACCAGGCGGGCAAACCCACAGCAGCAGCCCGTGGTTTTGCGGCAAAGCTCGGCCTTAAGGTAGAGGAGCTTGAACTGGAGCGAATGGGGAAGGGTGAACACTTAGTAGCGATCCAACAAATAAGTGGTGTCAGGACAGGGGATCTGCTACACGAAATTTTGCCGCGGCTCATAAAAAGCCTTCCCTTTCCAAAGAATATGTACTGGGAAAGCAGCAGGTTCCGTTTTGCCCGGCCCTTACGCTGGCTGCTCTGTCTTTACGGGGATGAGCCGGTGGAATTACAGTGTGCCGGTCTGACTGGCGGAAGTGAAACGCGGGGACACCGCTTTATGGCACCCGGTCCCTTTAAAGTTAAAGACCCGGCCCACTATTTTAACATGCTGCCAAAGCTGAATGTAGTGCTGGATCAGGAAGTAAGAGCCAACCTGATTAAAGAAGGGGTGGAAGCTGCCGCCGCAAGCTGCGACAGCCGGGCCGTTCTGGATCCGGAACTGCTTGAGGAGGTTACCTTTTTGGTGGAACAGCCCCAGGCACTGCTCTGTTCTTACCCGGAAAACTATCTCACGCTGCCACGGGAGGTGCTGGTTACTACTATGCAGAGCCATCAGCGGTATTTCCCCCTGGAGGACAAAGACGGCAAAATATGCCCCTATTTTGTTGCTGTCTCCAATAACCCCGCCGCTCCTGTGGAAAATGTGCGTGCCGGTAATGAAAAAGTACTGAAAGCCCGTTTGGCCGATGCCCGTTTCTTCTATGATGAAGACAGGCGTAGTTCTCTTGAAGCTCGGGTTGAGAAACTTAAAGATATCCTTTTCCAGGAAAAATTGGGGACCGTATATGATAAGATGAAGCGCCTTGTATCCCTTACCGGTTTCTTAGCGGACCTGCTTCCCGGAACCGATGTCCCGACTAAAACGGCAGCCCTAAAAGCTGCCCGCCTGGCTAAGACGGATCTGACCACCCATATGGTGGGGGAATTTCCCGAGCTGCAGGGAATCATGGGCCGGGAATATGCACAGGCAGACGGTGTAGACAAAAAAACGGCAGACGCTGTCTATGAACACTATCTGCCCCGCTTCACCGGGGATAATTTACCCCTTAGCCGGGCTGGCGCATTGGTGGCACTGGCAGACAAAGCTGATCATCTGGCCGGCTGTTTTGCCGCCGGTATCCGCCCCACCGGTTCCCAGGATCCCTATGCACTGAGGCGTCAGAGCCTCGGCCTGATTCAAATCATCATGGAACATGCCTTCCCCTTCACATTTGGTGAGCTGATCGAACAAGCGCTCAACCTTTACCGGGAAAGGCTTCCCGAGTTGGACGCAGGGGAGACGGCCGCAGGGATCAGGGAGTTTGCCTGGCAGCGGTTGCGTCATTACATGCAGGAAAAAGGAATCGATTATGATGTGGTGGACGGGGTGCTTGCCGCCCCGCTGGGGGATATTTCCGCCCTCTGGGAGAGGGCGTGCTTTCTGCAGGAACAGCGGGGCAGCAATATGCTAAGCCTGGCTGCCGCTGCCTACACGCGGGTAGCCAACCTTGCCTCCACTGCAAATGCCGCCATTCCTATTAATGAGAAGCTGTTGCACGAAGCAGGTGAACAGGAACTCTACTCCCGCTACCGGGAGACAGAACCAAAGGTCCGTTCTCTCCTTGCAGCCGGTGATTATGCAGCAGCACTTGCCTTGCTTGCCCAATTCAAGGAGGCGATAGACTCGTTTTTTGAGGCAGTGCTGGTAATGGCAAAAGATGAAGCGATTCGTGATAACAGGCTGGCGCTCCTCTATCGTATCCGGGAGATGTACCTGCAGATGGCTGATTTTGCTAAAATTGTTTTTGCATCCCCTTAAGATAAAAGGAGTTTTCTTTTTTCAATAGAATATTGATAAAATAGCAGGGATTAGCATTATTTCCAGTAGAGGGAGGGGATGCATCTGGAGGGGAAAGGGAAAGCGGTTATTTATCTTATCTCCGATTCAATCGGAGAAACAGCCGAGTTTGTAGTGAAGGCGGTTTCCAGCCAGTTCAATATACCGGTGGAGATTAGGCGGGAGCCCTACCTCACAGATCGGGTAAGACTGGAGAAAATCCTGGATGAGGCGGCAGGGCAAAACAGTCTTGTTGCGTATACACTGATTAAACCGGAGTTGCGCGAAGTGATCCAGAAAAAGGCGCAAGCCTGTAATGTGCCAATGGTAGATATATTGGGGCCCATGTTAAATGGTTTTATGCAGATCATGCCCGTGGAACCGCGCCTCGAGGCCGGCCTGATACGGCGCATGGACAGTGACTATTTTGACCGGATCGCCGCAATTGAATTTGCCGTCAAATATGATGACGGTAAAGATCCCCGCGGCATGCTGCTGGCCGACGTGGTGCTGGTAGGTGTATCCCGTACTTCAAAGACACCCCTGAGCATGTACTTGGCGCATAAGCAAATTAAGGCAGCCAACCTGCCCCTAATTCCGGAAGTTGAACCGGCACAGGAGATTTACGAGGTGCCGAAGCACAAAGTAATCGGATTGACGATCGCTCCCGAACTCCTGCAACAAATTCGCCGGGAGAGATTAACCAGTCTGGGATTGCGCAACGGGAGCAGCTATGCCAGTGTGGAGCGCATTCTTGATGAACTGGACTACGGGCAAAAACTTATGCGTACCATCGGCTGCCGGGTGTTCGATGTGTCAAATAAAGCAGTTGAAGAGGTGGCCAGCAAAATATTAAAACTGCTAAAGGAGACTGATCGATTTTGAGCGACCAGAAACAGGTTTACATGTTTTTCGAAGGAAATGCCGGAATGAAAAAATTACTGGGAGGTAAGGGAGCCAACCTTTCGGAAATGACTCGCTTAGGGTTACCAGTTCCCCCAGGTTTTATCGTGACGACAGAGGCATGCAACGATTATTATCGTCATGGTAAAATATTAACGGAGGAACTTAAAAAACAAATCATGACTGCGTTGCAAAAACTGGAGGAGTCAACGGGCAAGACTCTCGGTGCCGCCACTACTCCCCTGCTCCTTTCTATTCGTTCCGGAGCCTTTTTTTCCATGCCTGGTATGATGGATACCATCTTAAACCTGGGCCTTAACGACCAGACAGTGGAAACAATGGCGGAAGATACTGGTAACCGTACCTTTGCCCTCGATTGTTATCGCCGTTTCATCCAAATGTACGGCGACGTGGTGATGAAGATAGACCATGATCACTTTGAACAGATATTAGAAGAAGTGATGGCCGAGTTTAAGGTACAAAAAAGTCAGGATTTAACTGTAGAAGGTTGGGAAAAGGTAGTTGACGGCTACAAAAAAATGATCGGTGAACGGGGAGAGCCGTTTCCCCAGGATCCCCATGAACAACTGTTGAGTTCGATTGAAGCTGTCTTTGCCTCCTGGAACAATCAACGGGCTATCGTTTATCGCCGCCTCAACAATATTCCCGGTGATTTGGGGACGGCCGTTAATGTGCAGGCCATGGTCTTTGGCAACTTGGGAGAGGATAGCGGTACAGGCGTTGCCTTTACACGTAACCCCTCCACAGGAGAGAAAAAACTCTACGGCGAATATCTTTTTAACGCCCAGGGCGAAGATGTGGTGGCTGGGATTCGCACCCCCCTGCCCATTTCTTCACTGAATGACAAAATGCCCGCTATCTATAAGCAATTTAATGAGATTTGTGAAACACTGGAGCAGCATTATCGCGATATGCAGGATATCGAATTTACTATAGAAAAGAAAAAGCTCTACATACTGCAGACACGCACGGGCAAACGAACTGCTGCGGCTGCGGTAAGGATCGCTGTGGGCCAGGTGGATGAGGGAATCTGTTCCCGGGATGAAGCCTTGCTCCGTGTGGATGCTAACCAGGTGGAGCAGATGTTGCACCGTCAAATTGATCCCGCAGCGAAACTGGAATCGCTGGCTAAAGGCCTGCCCGCTTCCCCCGGCGCAGCTGTGGGCAGCGTGGTTTTTGATGCTAACGTGGCGGAAGAACGGGGTGAACGGGGAGAAAAAGTTATTCTGGTGCGTGCAGAAACGACACCGGATGACATCCATGGCATCGTGGCAGCCCAGGGGATTCTCACCAGCCGGGGTGGTATGACCAGTCACGCCGCCGTGGTAGCCCGTGGTATGGGCAAACCCTGTGTCAGCGGCTGCGAGGCGTTAAAGATCGATGCGGCCGCACGTTTGCTCCAGGTGGGAGAAAAGATAATCAAGGAAGGCGAAACCATAACCATCGACGGCAGCACCGGGAATCTTTATGCGGGGGAAGTGCCCCTCATTACCCCTGAACTGAGCGGCGAGTTCAGTCAACTGCTCGGCTGGGCCGATGAAGCGCGCCGGCTAAGGGTGCGCACCAACGCCGATACCCCGGGAGATGCCCGCAAAGCTTTGGAGTTCGGAGCTGAGGGGATCGGACTCTGCCGCACTGAACATATGTTCTTTGAGCAGGACCGGTTGCCCATTGTGCAGGCGATGATTCTGGCAGAAACACTGGAAGAAAGGCAATTAGCCCTGGACAAATTGCTGCCCATTCAACAGGGTGATTTTGAGCAAATACTGGGGGAGATGAAGGGACTGCCTGTTACTATCCGTCTGCTTGATCCGCCGTTGCACGAGTTTCTGCCCAATCAGGAGGAACTGGCAGTGGAGATCGCCCGCCTCAGGGAGCGTGGTGAAAAGGGGCCGCAGTTGCAGGAGAAAGAAGCTCTGCTAAAAAAGGTCCGTACCCTGACGGAGTTCAACCCCATGCTTGGGCACCGCGGTTGCCGCCTCGGACTGGTCTACCCGGAGATGTATCGCATGCAGGTGCGGGCCATCTGCCAGGCAGTTGTTAAATTGAAAAAGGAAGGTATGGATATTTATCCGGAGATTATGATCCCGCTGGTGGGCCATTATCGTGAGTTGGAAGAGATGCGCAAGCTGGCACTGGCAGAGGCTGAACTGGTAATTAATGAATCGGGTATGCCCTTTGACTATATGGTGGGAACCATGATTGAGCTGCCCCGTGCCTGTGTAACAGCAGGACAGATCGCAGCTCATGCCGACTTCTTCTCCTTTGGCACCAATGACCTCACCCAAACGGCCTTTGGCTTCAGTCGCGACGATGCGGAAGGTAAATTCCTCCCCTTCTATATACAGGAAAAGATTCTGTCGGAAAATCCCTTTATGGTACTTGACCGTGAGGGGGTGGGTGAGCTCATTTCACAGGCGGTAGGTGCAGGCCGGGCAGTCCGTCCGGATCTGAAACTGGGTATCTGCGGTGAGCATGGCGGTGAGCCCAGTTCCATTGAATTTTGTCACCGTGCAGGGTTGAATTATGTGAGCTGCTCACCCTTCCGTGTGCCTATTGCCAGGCTGGCTGCCGCTCAGGCAGCGCTCATGGAAAAGGAGGGGACTTCGGAATTGAGGCAGGGGTCCCTTTAGCCGAAGAATCCACCCAGCCACTCTAGAAAACGGCTCCACATACTGGTGATGAAGTCCTTGAGGGAACGCCAGCGCAGCTCAAAAAACCCTGCCTTTTCCACGTCATCTGCGGTGACCAGAGATGTTTCGCTGAGACGCACATCATCGAGATAAATTTCTGCAGTACCGATGATTTCATGCTTTGTGAGCGGTGCGAGGATTTTTTCCGGGTAGTCGAGTTTGATTTGCAGATCGTCCTGGCGGTGGAAAGGTATTACAACTTCCACCGCTTCTCCTACCTGTACGCCGGTTTGCCTGATGGTCCCGCCGTTAATCTCAACAACAGCCACCTCTTCACCTGCAGTAAAGACAGAATGAAGCGTGTAGTTGCGAAAAGCATAATTGAGTAAGATATCACTGTCCCGCAAGCGGGTGCCACGGGTGTCCGAATTCATCACCACGGCAATAAAGCGCATCCCGTTCTGCTGCGCCGTGGCAATAAGGCAATATCCTGCCGCAGCGGTATGGCCTGTTTTCAAGCCGTCTGCTCCGGGAAAACGCCCCAGTAATGGGTTTCGGTTATATTGGAGGATCTCGTTAAAAGTGTACTCCTCCTGCGAGTGCAATGTCAGGGCTTCCGGAAATCGGTTGATGTAATAGTGAGCGATTCGGGCCATATCCAGAGCGCTACTGTAGTGATCCTCATGGGGTAGGCCGGAAGTGTTCTGGAAAAGAGTATTGGTGAGTCCCAGTTCCTGTGCTTTGCGGTTCATCTCCGCCACAAAATTATCTTCCGAACCGCTGAGGTATTCAGCCACAGCCACACAGGCATCATTTGCGGAAATAGTGGCGATGCCGGTAAGCAGTTCGCCGAAAGAAACAACTTGATTAACGTCCAGGTACATCTGAGAACCACCTGTGCGCCAAGCCTTTTCGCTGATTGTTACTTCATCGTCCCACTGAACCCGGCCTTCATCCAGAGCTTCATATGCCAAAAGAAGTGTCATTACCTTGGTAAGGCTTGCCGGCGGTAGGGGCTCGTCCGCTCCGTGCATGTAAATAATTTCACCCCGGGAAAACTCCATCAGGACTACGGCTTCGGCCTCAATTTCCTGGAACGCAACATCACTGGTTTCCCCACGCCGGGGGAAGGGGATGAAAATGCTTCCCCCGATGATGAAAAAAACCAAGCATAAACAGAGCAGGCGCGTAACGCAAGGACCACTGCGAACCGTTGACAACAGCCGCTGTTTTAATATGTTTTCCAGTTTACATTGCAGAGATATTTTAGTCATAATTAAGCTCCTTGTTGTAGATCTATATGCTGACTACTGAATTCTGATTCCTGAGCAGTACCTCATTTTCTCAAAAAAATAGCATAAAGACAATGGTAAATAAATGGAGGGAACACCATGAAAATTATCGGAATTAACGGCAGCCCACACCGCCAGGGTGACACGACCTTATTGCTGCAAACAGCACTGGATGCGGCAACTGGTGAGGGAACAGAAACAGAAATGATTTTTGTAGCGGAGATACTGGAAAAAGTAAAAACACCTTTTTGTAAAGGCTGCGCAAATCCCTGCCCCGCCACATGTTATCGCGGTACTATCTACGAAGACATCCTGAAAACGCTTGGCGAGGCAGATGGTCTTCTGGTGGGCAGTCCTGTCTATTTTGGGGAAATCTCCGCCCAGCTTAAAAGTTTTTGGGACAGGACAAGGCGCCTGCGCACAGAGAAAAGACTAATCAATGTGGTGGGAGGTGCTCTGAGCGTGGGAGGGGCCCGTTTCGGTGGTCAGGAAACCACGCTGCAGGCTATACACAACATGATGCTGGTCCAGGGGATGATCGTGGTAGGCGATGGATACCCTGATAATGATGCGGGTCATTTTGGCGCAGCAGCACAGCATGCGGCAAGCAACGATAAACATGCCTTAAAAAGAGCGGTCATTTTGGGAAAAAGGGTGGCGACGGTGGCCCGCGCCACCACCGCACTACGCATGTGGCGCTGATTTCCCCACGGTTGGGTAAAGTAAATTTAACCGTGCTGTAGGAATATGGTTAAAAATGAAGAAGTATTGAGAAAGAGTAATTATTTTCATTATACTACAGTAAGAATTCAGTAGTCAGAATGCTCATAGAATGTACTTTTTATTTTCTTGTTCTGACTATTGTATACTGACTTCTGAGGATGTGATACGGCGTGCTATTAAGAAAACAATTCGAGGAACAGGAGAAAGACATCCTTTCTCCCCGGGCCGTCTACAGCAATAACAGCCGCGGTCGCCGGCAGGAAGAAGCGCCGTGTGATGTACGCACCGAATTTCAACGGGATCGGGATCGAATTATTCATTCCAAATCTTTCCGTCGTCTCAAGCACAAGACACAGGTTTTTATTGCCCCCGAGGGAGACCATTACCGCACCCGTCTTACCCATACCCTGGAAGTTTCTCAGATTGCCCGCACGGCGGCCCGGGCCCTGCGCCTGAACGAAGACCTTACGGAAGCCATTGCCCTTGGCCATGATCTGGGCCACACCCCTTTCGGACATGCTGGAGAAACCGCGCTTGATCAACTGCTGCCCGGGGGGTTCAGGCATAACGAGCAAAGCTTGCGGGTTGTTGAGTCTCTGGAAGGGGAGAGTGGGCTTAACCTCACATGGGAAGTACGTGACGGCATCCTCAGGCACACTGATGACCCGGAACCCCGCACCCTGGAAGGGCAGTTGGTACGTATTTGCGATCGTATCGCTTATATTAACCATGATATTGATGATGCACTGCGGGGGGGAATTCTCCGGTTCGAACAGCTGCCGCAGGAGGAAATAAACTATGTGGGAAGTACCGGTTCGCAGCGTATTAACACCATGATCCGCGATCTCATGAAGAACAGTGTGGACGCCCCCCGCATTAGTACCAGCCCTGAACTGAAGGGGGTCATGGACAGTCTGCGCAAATTTTTATTTAAAAACGTCTATGTGGGCTCAGCGGCGAAAAGCGAGGAGCAAAAGGCCATGGAAGTAATCAGGATGATTTATCAATACTGGACCAGTCATTTCCATGACCTGGAGGACGAAATGCAGAAGCAATGCGCCCTCTATGGCCCGGAGCGGGCTGTCACTGATTATATCGCCGGTATGACCGACCGTTACATCATCGCCGTTTTTGAAAAGATTTTCCTTCCACGTCCCTGGAAACCCTGAGATAATAATAAACCATTCCATCCCTTAATAGACGATAATCCGCAAACAACAACAAATGCCCCTTCCACCATACCAACAAGGCTTGTTATCGCCGGTTCTCTTATTCTTACTTCCTGACTCCTGAGTAGTTACGAATAAATATTACAATTCAGTGTATAATATCAAATGTACCAAAAAGGTAACAAAATTTTTACCCTTTGCAGGAATACCTAAGGTACCTATCGAATTAAGGAGTAAACATAAGGTAAATTAGCGTCGCCAGGCTGGTAAGGTGGTGCAGCCTGGTGCTTTTGTAACAAGGTGAAGGGAGGGTTTTCTTCGCGAGGTAATGTCCTAAAGGTTAGTATAGATTGACATACCTCGTCACTATTGCCTGGATGAGGTTTTTTTGTTCACGGGAGGCGTTTAGCGAAGATGACTCAGATACCCACCCATAGAATTGAGGAGATAAGAAATCGTTTTGATATTGTGGAAGTGGTCTCATCCTATATTGAGCTGAAAAAAGCGGGACGAAACTATTTGGGACTCTGTCCCTTCCATCCGGAAAAGTCTCCTTCATTTACCGTATCTCCGGAAAAGCAACTTTTTCATTGTTTTGGCTGCCAGACCGGGGGAAACCTCTTTACTTTTATTATGAAACTGGAGGGTCTCTCTTTTCCTGAAGCTGCACGCTTCCTGGCAGAGAGGGCCGGGATTGAACTTGCCGAAGAACCCCCCAGCCCCGCCGAGCAGCGAAAGGCCCAGCTCCGTGCCCTGCTTTTGAAGGCA
>SKTJ01000098.1 GCA_007122565.1 Syntrophomonadaceae bacterium
TACGGTGGTTTTTATCAATTGGATACGTGAACAAAACAGGATAATCGGGCTGAGGTACTGGTCCAGTCAACCAAGTACCGGGGGAATAAGCTATAACAAGGAATACTTCAATGCTATTAACCACATGTATATTGTAAGGATTCTTCCTGTCCCGGGTCAGAGCTTTTGATTGGGGATAAGAAAGGGATTATAACCTAAGAAACGGGGAAACTCCGGTTGTTGTTTATGACAGCCGGAGTTTTTTATCTACTAAAAAGCTGCGCAGGGCAGTGGGGGTGATTCATTTTCCGGCACGTTGAACTCACCGGGGTGAAAACCATCCAGCCGTTCCTGCAGGCGCAATGCTGTTTCCCGTATTTCCGGCCACTTTGCCTCCGGGATGGAGGGTGGTGCCGGAAGGTTTTTGTTGACGGGAGGCAAAGGGATTATACGGTGGCGCCGTGCCCGGTCTACCCAGGTAAGCTTGTAATCAACATCCTGCAGGTATGCCGCTTGATCCGGTGTATCCCTTTTTAGATGGAGGCGCAACAGCATACCGTATTGAACTTCGTGTGTGGGGACGGCGCCGGGTATTCTGTGTTGGTTGGAGATGAAGTTTCCCAGGGAGTAGGCCACAAAAGCCCGGTGTTGATTTCCGTTTTCATCCTCCATGCTGATATATTCCATGGGTTGGATCACATGAGGATGACTGCCGATAATGATATGGGCACCGGCCGCAGCGAGGAAATGGGCCAATTCTTTTTGCTCCGGGCTGGGTTCGGTCCGGTATTCCCATCCCCAGTGCATATAAACGATCACCAGATCTGCTCCGGCGCGACGGGCCTTTTGAATGTCATCATGCATCAGTTCCTCATCGATGAGGTTTACCATGTAATCCCGGCCGCTGGGCAGGGGAATTCCGTTGGTACCGTAGGTGTAGGCGAGAAAAGCGAGGCTTATACCGTTTGTCTCCACAAGGAGGGGGGTATCCCGTTCAGCCTGGCTGCGGGCTGTACCGAAGGCCTTCATTTTCGTTTCTTCAATGACCTCCAGAGTGCGGGAAACACCCTGCGCCCCGCTGTCCATAGAGTGGTTGTTGGCCGTGCACAGGAGATCAAATCCGGCCTGGCACAGGGCCAGGGCCAGTTCATCAGGCGTGTTGAAGCGGGGATAGGCACTGAAACCCCGCTCGGCTCCCGCCAGAGTCGTCTCCAAGTTGCCTACAGTGAGGTTTGACGCCTGTAAGTAGGGCGTGATATACTCAAAACTGGGAGAAAAGTCATAAATTTGGCTATTAGCAGCAAAAGCTTGCACAAATTGGGTCTGATGTACCATAATATCGCCCACGGCAATGATAATGGATTCGCAGGGAGGCGGGGGCGCGGCAACTGCTTCTAAGACCGCAATTTCTGTGTCCTCAACTGTCTTATCTTCTTCCGGCATGTCTTCCGGCATGGTAGTAGTGGATTGCATAGCGGGACGGAATGGTTCGGCATCAGGCAGGGTGGCCAACTCCAACACCTGATTAAATAAGTAGGAACTGCCCAGTAAAAGAGCACCCAAAGCGAGGGCAATAAGCGGGTTGAATTTGGACATAGTGTCACCTGCTCTTCCGTGCATCTGTATTCGGCGTATATATGGCGTGTTCTGCCCGCCATTATATCACCGGTGGCGCTCTCCGTCAATTATTACCATATGAGGAAGAATTAACAGAACGCCTAGTTTTCCCCTGCAACAACACGCCCGAAAGGAGCATAAACGCATGTCAAACTATCACTTTCTGGATCAACCCTCCATCCTGCGAAACGCCTTTTTCCCCCGCCGGGGGCTGAGCACCTGCCCGGAAAACGCTTTTGACCTTACAATACCCGCTACGGAGAATATTTCCCTGCACTGCCGTTTTTACAGCAGCAGCAGCAGCGATTCTCCCACTATCCTTTATTTCCATGGCAACGGGGAGATAGTCAGCGATTATGACGGGATTGCCCCCTTATATCACAGCGGGGCAGGGGCAAACTTAGCAGTTGCTGAGTACCGTGGTTATGGAGCTGCCGGCGGAACCCCCACTTTCAGCGCCATGCTGGAGGACGCCCACCGCTATTTTGCTGCTGTAAAGGAAGAACTGGCACGCCGCAATTACACCGACAGCCTTTATATTATGGGCCGTTCCCTGGGGAGTGTTTCTGCCCTGGATCTGGCGGCTGCTTACACGGGGGAAAGTAAGGGGTTGATCATTGAAAGCGGTTTTACTTCTGCCACCCGTATTGCGCGGCGCCTTGGCTTTACCATGCCGCCGCAGGAGATTGAGCTGCTGGAGGAAGAATGCAGGCAAAAAGTGCAGGGGATCACCCTCCCTGCTCTGGTGATTCACGGCGAGGCCGACAGTCTGGTGCCCCTCCAGGAAGCGGAAACACTCTACGCCCTGTTGGGGTCAGAAAAAAAGAAATTGACAGTTATTCCCTGGGCAGATCACAACAGCCTCATTTTTGAAGGGGAGGAAGAGTATTTTTCCGCTATTCGTAGCTTTGCAGGGGGGAAGTAAAGGAGGAAAAAGCAAATGAAAACGCTGGTTGTCTATTACTCCCGCACAGGGGTAACACGTAAGGTGGCCCGGATGATTGCCGACCGCCTGAGCTGTGATTTGGAGCAGATTGAGGAGGAACGTAACAGAAAGGGTATGGTGGCCTATCTTTGGAGCTCTTATGAAGCCTTCCGTGAAAAAACCCCTCCCATAAAACAAGCGGGACAAGACCCGGCGGCCTATGATCTGGTGGTTATCGGTACACCGATGTGGGCGTGGAAGATGGCTTCTCCTGTCCGTTCTTATCTGGCTCAAAAAGAGGCTTCCCTGCCGGCGGTGGCATTTTTCTGCACCAGCGGCGGGAGCGATGGTGCAAAGTTGTTGCAGGATATGCAGGAATTCTGTGACCATAAGGCCGTAGCCCTGCTTAAACTGAAAGAAAAAGAAGTGAAGGACGGTATCGTTACGGGGAAGATTGGAGATTTCTTAGACACATTGCGTGGCTGAACCATGCAAAAATAAGTTGGATAGTTGGACAGGAAAAGATAAAACCGTGAAAATCGGAACATTTCAGTTATTTTTATTGTCTGATGGTGCCAGTTGAGACTGGGGCCTGCGCACAGGTATCCTGTAACCCGGTTCACTTTTATGACTGAACAGGGTAGTTACATTTAAACAAAAAAACCCGCTCCTGTTGGGCGGGTTCTTTTTTTACTAAGTGACTACGGAGTTACGGTTGGTTTTTAATTACCGGGGCGGGTGGCGGAAAACAGGTTGGTAAAATGCTGCTGCTGCCGCCCGGAATCTGATGACGTTTCGTCAGTTTTATAATTCTTTTGTTCAGCGCTTATGTGTTGTGTGCTGTCTGCAGCAGTATTTTCCCCTATTTCGCTTCTCTCCCCACTTCCGTTTTTGTCGCTATGTGTCCAGATGGGGCAACCTTTAAGTTTTTCGCCTGGATAACGGAATGAGACGCGACGGCAAAAATAGAAATGGATTAGCAAACGGAAAACAACAATCATTATAATAAAAATTGCCGCAGCAATAGATATCGTATAAAAAAACATCTTAAACCCTCCTTTAAAATATCAGTATAGATACTTTATCAGATTATATCAGAATTATCTAATAATTGCAAGGGGGTAATTCAACTTTTTTTTAATAAAAATTTAGAAAAAAAAAGGGTTCCAGCAGATGCAAGGCGAATTTAAAATATGAACGCACAGTAGGGAATTGAATCTGCAAAGGTTTGCATGTTTAGAATATGAACATACGGGGAAACGGGGTTCACTTATGGAAGTGGCGCGCATGATTATGGTTTCTCCTCTGCCGGAGTTATCACGCCTTGCTCATCAGATCTCCCAGGAATTAAATTTTGAAATGGAGATCGTGGATGCTTTTCTCGACAAGGGGGTAGAACTGGGCCGGGAGTTTGAGCAGAGCGGCGCCGATGTGATCATCAGCCGGGGGCCTACCGGTATTTTGCTGAAAAAGGCTCTTTCCATTCCGGTGGTGCTCATTCAGATAACCAGTTTTGACGTGATTCAGGCTCTTTTCCAGGCCAGGCAGTTGGGACGGAAGATCGCGTACTTCGAGCACGTTAAGAGCAAGGAAGTTTACGATTTTGCAGCTATTGCTGAAATTCTCTCCCTGCCGGATTTAGAGCAATATTTTTACGATGATGAGGGAGAGCTGGATGAGCAAATTCGGATGGCCCGTGCCAACGAGGTTGATGTGATCGTCGCTTCGGGCAGTTGTGTAGTACGTATGGCCCGGGAACACGGCATGGAAGGGGTAATGGTCTTTTCCTCCAGAGAAGCGCTCATTGAAGCCTTCCAGCGGGCCAAGGATCTGGTTCTGGTGCGGCAGAAAGACCGGGAAAAGGCTGAGTTTTTAAAGATTATTATTGACTATACATATAACGGGGTTATCGCTGTTAACAGAGATAATATTGTCACCCATTTCAACCCGGCGGCAGCGGAGGCATTTAATCTTTCCAGTAATGACATCGTGGGGCTGAAAGCAGAGGAGATTCCCCTTCCCCTGCTCCGTAATCTTTTCCAGGAGCGGGTGGATCAGCGGGGCGAAGTGCAAACTGTGGGCGGGCAGCAGGTTGTTTTTAACCGTATTCCCATTTATATTAGCGGGGAATTATCAGGCACGGTCGTTACATTTCAGAGTGTGAATAAAATTCAAAACCTGGAGGCTTCCATACGTAAGAAACTCTACGCCAGCGGTTTTGTTTCCCGCTATGCATTTAAAGATCTTATGGGGAGCTCCGGGGAGATAAAGGAATGCATTACCCGGGCACGCAAGTTTGCCGCTTCCCATTCCACGGTGTTGATAACAGGAGAGAGCGGGACGGGAAAGGAGCTTTTTGCCCACAGTATACACGGGGAGAGCCCGCGCCGGGACGGCCCCTTTGTGGCGATCAACTGTGCTACCATTCCCAAGGAACTGCTGGAAAGCGAGCTTTTTGGTTACGAGGAAGGAGCCTTCACCGGAGCGAAGAAAGGTGGGAAGAGCGGCCTTTTTGAGCTGGCGCACGGGGGAACTATTTTCCTTGATGAAATCTCCGAGCTATCCCTCTCCCTGCAGTCCAATTTGCTGCGTGTGCTCCAGGAGAAAGTAGTGCGCCGCATCGGTGGAGCGCGCATTATACCCGTGGATGTGCGGGTTATTGCCGCCACAAACCGCCTGCTGGCAGAAGAGGTGAGACGGGGCCGCTTCCGGGAAGATCTCTTCTACCGGCTGCATATCCTTAATCTCCATATTCCACCCCTGCGCCATCGCAGGAGCGACATTCTGCCCCTAATCACCCATTTCCTGCATAAGTATTGTGGCCACAGCGGCGGTTTAGCAGAGTTTCCCCGTTCCATTGCCCGTTACCTTTACGAGCATGACTGGCCGGGGAATGTGCGGGAGCTGGAAAATTTTGTAGAAAAGTATGCTATCCTCGCCGAGGGAACGACGGACAGCTTTCGCCTGATGGAGGAGCTGGTGGACGAACTGGCCAATTTTCGGGAGGAAAGTCAGGCCAACGGGGCGGATTTGTCCGGGGACAGTCTTATGATCAACGTGGAAACGCTGGCCGGCATGGAACAGCAGATTATCAGTCAGCTTTACCGGCAAAACCAGACGGACAAGAAAGAACTGGCGCGTCGCCTCGGGATTAGCCGCACCACGCTGTGGAAAAAGATCAAGGAGTTGGAGGGGAGCGGTGCCGGGTAGTTCATATAATTAACAGGAACTCCAATATTCCTGGATTTCCTGTGGAGGGATGGCAAGGATCTTGCATTATTTGAGGTTGTAAGGGTTGTAATCGGGGGCATAAAATGGCTGGCAAGGGGCATTTAAGCCTGTTCATGCACCGTTGAGGGAGGTGGGCAGACGACTCGAAAGTTTAAAATATTAACATAGAAGGTTTCGTGGTGTTCTAAAAATAAACGCGTGATGTAAGGAACCCACCGGATGTTATTATTTTAAACGCGAAGCAAATTTCCCGGTGCGCATCAACCGAAACTTAAGCAAAAAAGGAATTAACTATTTAAGTGTAACTTAGTTTAAATAAAAAATTTTAAAAAGAGAAAGGAGGAAATTCCCGGGAAGGAACAGTTGCAGTATTTCCGGGGAGAAAGGGCATGAAAAAAGCAGTAATTGTCAGTGCAGTAAGAACTATCGCAGGCAGTTTTGGTGGCAGCTTGAGCGGCTTGGGCGCCCCTGACCTGGGGGCGGCCATTGTCAAGGCGGCAGTGGAAAGAGCAGGTATCACTGGTGAGGATGTTGATGAACTGGTATTCGGCTGTGGCTGGCAGGCCGGGCTCGGACCGAACGTGGCCCGTATTGCGGCGATTAAAGGGGGCCTGCCCCACAAGGTGCCGGCTTACACCATCAATATACGCTGTGCTTCCAGTATGCAGGCTGTGATCCAGGCTGTGCGCTCCATTGCCGTAGGTGATGCTGATGTAGTTATCGCAGGCGGCACCGAATCGGCATCGAACGTACCCTACTTGATCCCCCAGGCCCGCTGGGGTGCCCGCATGTGGGACTTCCCCGTTTACGATGGCCTGCACAAGGATGGTTTCAAGTGTGCCCTGGCAGGAATGTTTATGGGGGACACGGCTGAGCTATTGGTGGAAAAGTATAATATCAGCCGCGAGGAACAGGATACCTTTGCCATCGAAAGTCATCAGAAGGCTGTTAAGGCAGTACAGGAAGGGAAGTTTAAGGAAGAAATTCTCCCCTTGGAAATTAAGAAAAAGAAGGAAATGCTCACCGTGGATACGGAGGAGATCCCCCGCGATAACGTTTCCCTGGAGAAAATGGGCAAATTACCCCCTGTATTTAAAAAAGACGGTGGCTCTGTTACAGCAGGAAACAGTTGTGCACTGAGCGATTGTGCCTCGGCCATGGTAATTATGTCTGAAGAAAAAGCGAAAGCCCTGGGCCTTACCCCTCTGGCGGTAATTCGCGGCTACGCAGCAGCGGGAGTCGATCCTAAGTACATGGGTATCGGCCCGGTGGCAGCTATCCCCATTGCGCTGCAAAAAGCCGGCCTCAAGCTTGAGGATATCGAACTGATCGAACTGAACGAAGCTTTTGCCGCCCAGTACCTGGCCTGTGAGCGGGAGATGAAATTCGACCGTGACAAAGTCAATATTTTTGGTGGAGCGATCGCCCTGGGACATCCTGTGGGAGCAACGGGCACTAAATTGATCACCACTAACATTTATTCCCTGAAAGATCAGGGCAAGACACTGGGGATGACCAGCGCCTGTGTCGGCGGCGGACAGGGACTTGCCATTGTGGTGGAAAGATTAAGTTAAGTATTTTAAGTGAGGAATGGGGAGCGGGCCGCGGAGTTCGAACAGCTACCTGGCCTGTTCCTTAAAAATAGTAACCATTTGAGAGGAGGATATTTAGTATGGAGGTTAAAAAAGTATTTGTCCAGGGAGCGGGAATCATGGGCACAGGTATCGCCCATCTGGTGGCCCAAAAGGGCCTGCAGGCCGTGCTGATGGATATTGACGAGGCTATCGTGCAGCGCAGCTTGGGCAACATCGAAAAACTGTTGAACAAGCGGGTGGAAAAAGGTAAAATGACCGCTGATGACGTCAAGGATCTGATGGGACGGATCAAGCCCTCCACCGATCAAAACGATGCGGCTGATTGCGACTTCATTATTGAAGCAGTAATCGAAAATGTGGAACTGAAGCAGAAGATTTTTGCCAAACTGGAAGAAATCGCTCCAAAAGATGCTATCCTGGCAACCAACACCACCGCTTGCGGTATTTCAGAGATCGCCTCTGCGCTTAACGATCCGACCCGCCTGGTGGGGATGCACTTCTTCAACCCGGCAGTTGTAATGAAGCTGGTGGAGATTATGCCCGGTGTGGCTACCAACCAGGTATATGTGGATAAAGTGAACGAGTTCGCCCTGTTCCTTGGCAAAGAGCCTGTGGTAACGGCAAAAGAGGGAATCGCCGGCGTTGCCAGCCGTGTTTTGGCAGGCCTGCTGAACGAAGCAGTCTGGGTTCTGGAAGAGGGTATCGCCAACGCTGCAGATATTGACACAGCACTGAAGATGGGTTCGAACCTGCCCATGGGACCGCTGGCGCTGATCGACCTGATCGGAATCGATACACATCTGGCAAAAACCCGCACCCTTTACGCCAAGCTGGGTGATGCCCGATATCGTCCCTGCTACCTGCTGGAGAAGATGGTACACGCCGGTTACCTGGGACGGAAAAGCAAAAAAGGCTTCTACGACTACACCCAGGATCCCCCCGTCCCCACAATCCTCAAGTAGAAGCGGAAATGGGACAAGGGGACAGGTCCCTTGTCCCATTTTATGCGGTAACTATGGAAATGCCTGTAGGGACGGGTCTTTTGGGCCCGCCCGCAAAACAGGATAACATATCAATTGGATTAATAATAAGAAAGAGGTGTTTTAACATTGGATTTTAAGTATAACGATGAACAATTAGCGGTGCAATCCATGGTTCGCGATTTTGTGGCCAAGGAAATTACCCCCAATGCCAAGCAGTGGGATATCGACGAAAAATTCCCCGATGATGTCTGGAAGAAGATGGGTGATCTCGGTATTATCGGCACGGCCATCCCCGAGGAATATGAGGGCAGCGGCATGGACTATCTCTCCCACGCCATTGTGGCCGAGGAACTGGGCTACGGCTGTTCCTCCATGCGGGGCAGTTATTCCGTAAATATCTCCCTGGTAGCCAAGACCATTCTGAAATGGGGCACCGAGGAGCAGAAGCAAAAATATGTCCCCCCCATCGCCCTGGGCCAGTCTTTCGGCTGCTACGGCCTTACTGAACCTGATTCGGGCAGTAATGCTGCCGGCATGAAAAGCATAGCGGAGAAGGATGGAGACTATTATGTCTTAAGCGGCAACAAGATGTGGATTACTCATGCTGACGTATCCGATGTCTCCCTCGTTTTAGCTAAAACTGATAAGGATAAAGGTCCCAAAGGGATCACCGCATTCCTGGTGGAAAAAGGAACCCCGGGCTTTACCGCCCAGCCCATCCACGAAAAGATTGGTCTGCGTGCCCAGGATACGGGTGAACTGATCATGGACGGCGCACGGGTGCATAAGGACCAGATGCTCGGCCCGGAGGGCAAGGGATTTGCCGTGGCCATGTCTGCTCTGGACAACGCCCGTTTCACAGTTTCTGCCGGCTGCATAGGCACGGCGCAGTCAGCTCTGGATATTTCTAAAACCTATGCTAAAGAACGGATCCAGTTCGGCAAGCCCATTGCAGGGCACCAGTTGGTGCAGCAGCTTATTGCCAATATGGTTGTGGACATAGAGATGGGACGCATGCTCGTCTGGCGTGCCGGTGAACTGAAGAACCAGGGTGTTCCCAACACACGTGAGACCTGCATGGCCAAGTATTTCTGCGGTGAGATGGTCAACCGGGTTGTCTATAACGCCATGCAGGTGCTTGGCGGTTACAGTTTCTCCGGAGAATATCCTTTGGAGCGTATGTATCGTGACTCCCGCATCAATACCCTTTATGAAGGCACTTCACAGATTCAGCAGTTAATCATCGGCAATTCCGAGCTCGGCATTCCCGCTTTTGTGTAAATGATAGGAGGAAAAAGCATCATGTATGAGTTTATTAAGTATGAAAAAGAAGCTCCTCTGGCTATTATTACGGTGAACCGCCCCAAGGTAATGAATGCCATGAACAATGCACTGGTGGAAGAATTTGCCCAGGCCTTTGCAGAGGCGGAAAAAGATGCTGAGGTGCGGGCGCTGATCCTTACGGGAGAAGGGGAAAAAGCGTTTATGGCCGGCGCTGACATTAAAGAAGTGCAGGCCCGGGATTTTGTGCTTGGACGCATCCAGACCCGCAGGCGTCAGGAAGTACTGAACATGCTGCAGGAGATGCCCAAGCCCGTAATTGCGGCGATCAACGGTTTTGCTCTGGGAGCCGGGCTGGAAACGGCCCTGGCCTGCACCCTGCGCATCGCTTCCAGCAATGCCAAGCTTGGTTCTCCGGAAGTAAACCTGGGGATTATCCCCGGTGACGGCGCTACGCAGCGCCTGCCCCGCATGATCGGTTTTGGAAGGGCCATGGAGATGGTTCTGACGGCCCGCATGATTGATGCGGAAGAAGCTCAGCGTATTGGTCTGGTAAATAAAGTGGTGCCGCAGGAAGAATTAATGGATGAAGCGAAAAAAATGGCCGGCACCATCATCTCCAAGTCTCCCCTGGCCATCCAGTATGCCAAGGAAGCGGTAAACCGCTCCATGGAGATGGGGCTGAACGAGGGCATGGCCCACGAGTCGTACCTCCACGCTCTGGCATGTGCTTCAGAAGATAAAAAAGAAGGAGTAGCTGCCTTCCTGGAAAAGCGCAAACCGGAGTATAAGGGGAAATAAACAACCTCTACCACCCCGGAAAGATCATAAAACGGATGTAACTGTTCAGGTGTATACCTCGGAGTGCAGGATACCTGTTCGGAAACCGCAGTCTCAAGCAAAAGATCATAAAGTGGCCTTTACCTACCCGGCCACATGCTTTGGCTCGCTGCGCTCAGACACGTAGCATGTGGAACCCCCCGGGCCGGTAAAGGCTTTGACCGAGCCTGAACGGTTCCTCACAGGTAATCCTGCACTCCGGATGCAACTTGATGTTAATAAGCTCCTTGAGTGCTGAGTAGACAATCATGAAGCTTCGCTTCACCATCAGAAAGATGAAAACACATGGCGAGGATGTTCGCGGGCGGACA
>SKTJ01000255.1 GCA_007122565.1 Syntrophomonadaceae bacterium
ATATTGACGGCGTACTAAAAAAGCTTGACTTGTTATCAGAAGGAGAGGACCGTGAATAGCAGAGAATTAAGTGATTTACTAAGCAAGCATGAAAACATTTATATCCTGACCCATACGCTGCCTGACGGTGACGCTATTGGCTCTGCTTTAGCCTGGGGAGCTGCTTTGCGGCACCATGGTAAAAAGGTCAGGATTTTTTGTCCGGGAGTAATTCCCCGTAAATATGACTTTCTACCCGACGTCTCTGTAATTGAACACGTCTTTCCTCCAGCACCTCCGCCTGGAATAATCTTTATTTTGGACTGCGGGGATCTGGATCGGCTTGATTATATGAGGGATAGGGTCATTAAAGCTGGAATAATTGTTAATATCGATCATCATGGCACTAACCTTCACTTCGGAGATTTAAACATTGTGGACACATCAGCAGCTGCAACGGGCGAAATTATTTACAACCTTATGCTCCAACTACGGTTGCCCCTTGACTTTGGGATCAGTATGTGCCTTTATGCAGCTATTGCCTCCGATACGGGCTCGTTTAAATACGGTAATACAACATCGCACACGCTACATGCTGCTGCTGCTTTGCTGGAAAATGGGGTCGATCCAGCTCTGATCAGCCAGAAAATATTTGATGAATACCCCCATTCAACAATATATCTTTTGCGCGATGCTCTGGCCACGCTGCAGCTGGACGATACGCTTCCCATTGCATGGATGAACTTACATGAAGATGTGCTGGACGATTATGGTGCAAAAGCGGAAGAGCTTGAAGGTTTTGTTAATTATGCTAAAAATATTCACGGCATTGAGGTAGGGATTTTCTTTTATCATACCAGTAAAGGGGAAACGAAGGTGGGTTTTCGTTCAAAGACTGTGGATGTAAGTGCTATTGCCGGAAATTTCGGCGGCGGCGGCCACCCCCGAGCTGCAGGTTGTACGATTAAGGGCCAGGCAGGACCTGACGCGATCAGGATGGTTATTCAGGATGTGAAAGATACACTTGTAATAAAGAGCCGATGAAAACGATTAAATGTGAAAAATAAAAGCGCCGTAAGTCAGGAGTTAGAATTCAGGAGTCAGAATAAGAGAAAACTAAAAATCCCCTATTTGGACTATTCCCGGGCACTTATAAATTCTTACTGCTGAATATTGAATTCTGGATACTTGAATCAGAATAAAGGAGAATCTCTTGAACGGTTTCTTGAATTTGCTTAAACCCCCCGGTATGACCTCGCATGATGTGGTAGATGCTGTCAGGAAGCAACTTCCTGGGGTAAAAGTGGGGCACGGCGGCACCCTTGATCCAGGTGCAGCAGGGGTGCTACCCCTTTTGTTGGGTAAAGTCACTAAGTTGGCCCCCTATATCCTGGAGTATCCTAAGGTCTACCGCACAGAACTTTGTTTGGGTATTTCTACCGATACAGCTGATTCTTATGGTAATATCACCGGACGTGGACACCCTCCGATACTAGGACAAGGTGAGCTTGAAAGTTTTATTACTTCGTTCATTGGGGAAATTGAACAGATACCACCCATGTATTCTGCAGTAAAAAGTAAAGGAAGAAAACTTTATGAATATGCCCGCAAAGGGCAGGAAGTTGAGCGACTCCCGCGCAGGGTGAAAATATACTATATTAATGTTATTTCATATTTCCCCCCCGAAAAAATAATGTTGGAAATAAAATGTTCCAGCGGTACTTACGTACGCAGTCTGTGTGAGGATATTGGTAAAGTAATTGGTTGCGGTGGGCATATGTCATTTTTGGTAAGGACTGCCAGCGGTAGTTTTGAACTTTCTGAAACTCAATCACTGGAGGAATTAGCCGGACTGGCACGGGCCGGAAGAGCTGAGACTGTGCTGCTACCTGCTGATTTTCCTTTCCGGGGAGATAAACAGCTCTTTCTCTCAGAAGATCTGCTTAAACGCCTGTTTAACGGAACGAATCTTAGCTTAGGGCAAATATTGCAAGTAGAGTCCGCTGGCCTGTCTGATCCTGTTGACGGTCAGATCATGGCAGTATATACTACAGAAGGAGAATTTGCAGCCTTGACACGCTGGAAGGTTGTGGATAATAAATTTTTGCTTAAGCTGGAAAAAATATGGAAGCAGTAAGAACAGGTGGAATGTATGCGTATCATTCACGGTAAAGAAAATTACCAGCATCAAAACAACAAACTATTTATAGCACTGGGTAACTTCGATGGACTGCATCTCGCACATCGCAGTATCATTAGAAGGGCCTGCTTGCTGGCACAGCAAAATAAGGAAAAAAGTGCTGTTTTTCTTTTTGATCCCCATCCTGTTACCAAATTGTATTCACGGAAAGATTTTTTACTCATTTCTTCTGTTAAGAGGAGATCAGAGATACTGGAGGAACTTGGAGTTGATTTCTTAATTGTTGAGGAGTTTAATGAGAAAATCGCCTCCCTGTCACCTTTTCACTTCGTCGTTGATTACCTGGTGAATACATTTCGTGTGGGCGGCGTGGTGGTTGGGTTTGATTATACTTTCGGGAACAGGGGAAGGGGAACTGCCGCTCATCTCTTGAAATGGGGTGAGAAGTTCAACTTTATTGTAGAGGTAGTCCCGCCGGTAATTATCGGAGATGAAGTTGTAAGCAGTTCTCTAATCCGGGAGTTACTGGCCAGGGGGGAAGTAAAAAATGCGGCTCAATACCTTGGTACTAATTTTAAAATTAGTGGCCTGGTGGTTCATGGTGAGGGGCGGGGTAAAATACTGGGATTTCCCACAGCAAACCTTCAGATACAGGACGGTTTGCTTCTGCCCGCGAACGGGGTATACCTTTGTTCCATCGCCTATGGTGGTAAAAGGCATTTTGCACTGACCAATATCGGGAGTAAGCCTACATTTCACCCCGGAAATGCGATTGTTGTAGAGGTTTATTTAATTGATTTTTGCGGGGATCTCTATGGAGAGGAATTAACTGTTGAGTTTTTGCACAGAATTAGAAAGGAGGCGGTTTTTTCAGGAGCTAATTCACTTAAAGAACAGATTCATATTGATCTGAAACGTGCAAAGGAGCTAATCCAGCACGAGTATTCCAGAATGGCAGATAATGCTTGTCGCTGAGGAATCTGGTCATAGTTTACAAAGTTTGCGACATATGATAAAATTTGCTTGGCCCCGACGAGGGGTGTTATTTATTAAATGTATGACTCGTAAATCATAAACTTCAATAACAGGAGGTGAGGATGTTGTCATTAACTAATGAAATTAAAAGCGGCATTATCGATGAGCACAAAATCCATACCAGCGATACGGGATCCCCGGAAGTACAGATTGCTATCCTGACAAAAAGAATCAACCAGTTGACGGAGCATCTGAAGTTGCATAAAAAAGATTTTCACTCCAGGCGTGGGTTGCTCAAAATGGTTGGAAAAAGACGGGGCTTGCTCAATTACTTAAGAGAAAAAGAGCCGGAAAGATATCGCAGTATTCTTGCTAAATTGGGCCTGCGCAAGTAAAATACAAAGCAGGTTTAAGCGGGGAACTTTCCCGCTTTTTTAAAAAAGGGGGGTTAATATTTGGAGTTATTTCAGGTAGACATGGGTGGAAAATTGCTCACCCTGGAGACAGGAAAGCTGGCTAAACAGGCCAATGGCGCGGTGATGATGCGCTATGGCGATACGGCACTGCTGGTTACAGCAACCGCATCCCCAGAACCACGTGAAGGAATTGATTTCTTCCCGCTCACGGTTGACTATGAAGAGAGACTTTATGCGGTAGGCAGAATTCCGGGAGGTTTTATTAAGAGAGAAGGCCGGCCTACGGAAAAGGCAGTACTAGCATGCCGATTAACGGATAGGCCAATCAGGCCCCTTTTTCCCTCCGGTTTTCGTAATGCTGTGCATATTGTAATTACGGTTCTTTCTGTGGAGCAGGATTATGTGCCTGAACCGCTGGCGATAATCGGAGCTTCCGCTGCCCTATCCATCTCAAATATTCCTTTTGCCGGGCCCGTAGCCGCGGTAAATGTGGGCTTGATCGATGGAAAACCTGTGATCAGCCCTGACGTAGCCCAAAGTGAACAGAGCAGGCTAAACCTGGTGGTGGCCGGCACGGAGGATGCCATTATGATGGTGGAAGCCGGTGCAAAAGAAGTGAGCGAGGAAGAGATGCTGGAGGCGATTCTGGCCGGCCATGAGGCAATCAAAAAGATAGTTAAAGTGCAGCAGGAAATGGTGGAAGAGGTCGGCAGGGAAAAGATGGCAGTTACTATTTTTGAACCGGATGCGGCGATTAGCAGTGCGGTGGAAAGCTTTGCAGAGGCGAAGATTAGAACAGCCTTACATACAGAGCTTAAGCAGGACAGGGAAGGTTTGATAGATCAGACAAAAAAAGAGACGCTGGAACACTTTGGCGAGTTATATCCGGATAATACGCGGGATGTAAAGATTGCACTGGATGGATTAATTAAAAAACGCATGCGTGCAATGATACTGGATGAAAAGGTTCGTCCCGATGGCCGGGGTTGGCAGGAAATTCGCCCCATATCCAGTGAAGTGCAGTTACTCCGGCGTACTCACGGTTCATCAGTGTTTACACGGGGACAGACTCAGGTTATGAATATCTGTACGCTTGGCGCCTTGCGGGAAATGCAGATCCTTGACGGGCTGGGTATAGAGGAATCGAAGCGGTTTATCCACCACTATAACTTTCCTCCATACAGTGTAGGTGAAGTGGGATTCATGCGTGGTGCAGGACGGCGTGAGATTGGCCACGGGGCCCTTGCAGAAAGAGCGCTTGAACCGGTTATTCCTGAAGAAGAGGTTTTTCCCTATACGATCCGCCTTGTTTCCGAAGTACTGGAATCAAATGGTTCAACCTCTATGGGCAGTGTATGTGCCAGCACCTTATCACTGATGGATGCAGGGGTTCCCATAAAAGCGCCTGTTTCAGGTATTGCCATGGGCCTGATCCAAGGTGAGGATAAGTTAGCCGTACTTTCCGATATTCAGGGAATGGAAGATTTTCTTGGTGATATGGATTTTAAAGTTGCCGGCACTAAAGAGGGAATCACTGCCATGCAAATGGATACGAAAATTAAAGGCCTTTCCCGGCAAGTCCTGAGGGATGCTATCCTGCAGGCAAGGGAAGGATACCTTTATATTTTGGAGAAGATGAGTGAAGCCATCCAGGAACCCAGAGAGGAACTTTCGCCTTTCGCCCCACGCATCATTACCATACAGATCGATCCGAACAAGATCCGTGACATAATCGGCCCTGGTGGAAAGATGATTAATAAGATTATCGCAGAAACCGGCGCAGATATTAACGTGGAGAATGATGGCAGAGTATTTATTGTGGCTGTTGATCAGGATGCTGGAAGAAAAGCACAGGAGTATATCGAGAGACTTACTGCAGATGTGGAACCGGGACGCATATATGTGGGCAAAGTTACCCGCACAGAAAAATACGGGGCCTTTGTAGAGGTCTTACCGGGTAAAGACGGACTGGTACACATCTCCCATCTGGACAAGGAACGTGTTAATACCACTGAGGATGTGGTCAAGGTGGGGGATCAGGTTATGGTAAAGGTACTTGACATAGATGAGAAAGGCCGCATTAACCTATCCCGTAAAGAAGCACTTTCGGCGGATGATGCTACTTTAGCCGAAGCAAACAGCCGTAAAACCACTACAGAAAAAAAAGAATCGGATTCTGGTCCACCAAGACGCAGGCGTTTTTCTAAGAGGCATTAGCCTCTTTTTTATTTAAAGACTTGTTTCGGTATATTTGTACAGTAAATATAATAATAATTTAATAGTACGCTTGAATAGAGGTTCTTGTAAATGAAAAAGCCTCTTTTTTTTTGCACGGGATTCTTAATCCTTGCTCTGGTTATATTAGCATTTACGGGAGGCATAAGAGCACCCTTCCCGTCTTACCCTGTTTATCATTTAAAGGAAGGGGATAAAACCGTCCTTTTTACTTTTAATATTTTATGGGAAGCTGAAGAAGAGCTGGATGAAGTGCTCTCCTTTTTGCAAGCCCAAAGTATTGAGGCAATATTTTTTGTGACTGGGGAATGGGTTAAAAAATTCCCCGAGACTGGGAAAAAAATTCTGGAACACGGGCAACACTTGGGAAACCGTTCCGTATCGCATCGCAGGCTTAATTTGTTGACGGAAGGTGAGATTGTTGCAGAAATACATGGGTTTAACCAAATCTGCAGTGAAACACTCGATTATACGCCATTGTTTTTCCGTCCCCCATACGGTGAATACAGCAGTAGAATTGTTCGCGTGGCGCAAGATGCTAACTGCCTCACTCTGCTTTGGAGCATCAATGCCCGGACCATAACGGAACAGGAACCGGAATTTATGATCAACCACTTAGAAGAGCGTCTTCACCCGGGGGCAATTATTCTGATTCATCTATCTTCCGGTGTTGACAATCTGCTGCCACCGCTGGTTGATTTTCTGCAATGGAAAGGATATACAATAGGTTCTCCCAGTCAATTGTTCTAAAGGTAGCATTATACTTCTGCATAGTTGGATAGGATTCCCGTTAAGGGATCAGGTATGCATTACCCGCTGAATGATTTCTGACTCCTGATTAAAAGAGGGGATGATAATGTTTAATGCGAAGAGGATGACAGCCCGCAAGGTTTCAGTTTACTTGAGCGCTGTTTTGTTATTTACTCTTATCTTTTACTTAAACTGGCCGCAACGTGAACTGATCGATGAAGATGTCTATTTTCTAGGCCGTAATATGCAGGGTTTTTCTCCCGAGCAAACAGAGGAGCTTCTGATTGCCCGATTTGTGGAGTGGCAGCAGAACCCTGTGGATGCTCTTTATGATCCGAAGCGGCAGGTCATCATTCCGGAGCTCTGGGGCTACAGAGTAGATATTAATAAAACTTTGAACAGGATACTTACAGCTTCTTCCGGTCAGGCAGTTTTTCCTACTTTGGAACCACTATCCCCCAACGTAAGCATTGCTGATTATCCGGCAGCATTTATTGAACAGGGTAATCCACAAAAAAATGAAGTAGCTTTGATGATCAATGTAGCCTGGGGCTCAGAACATTTGCAGCCCATGCTAGATGCGCTGGATTCCGAAAATGTCCGGGGAACTTTTTTTGTGGTTGGCCGGTGGGCGCAGGAGCATGAACCCCTGCTGCGGGAGATTGCATCGCGTGGCCATGAATTGGCTAACCACGGTCATACTGATGCTCTGGTTTATACAAAGCTAACTCCCGCAGAAATGGAAACCGGATTAAATGATGTAAACACACTAATCAAAACAGCTACGGGTCAGACAGCAAAATATTTCACCCCACACAAGGGGGAGTTTAATGAACTGGTCCTGGAAGTAGTTTCAAGAGTGGGGATGCGCACCGTCCTGTGGACGGTTGATACCGTGGACTGGAATAAACCCGGGGTGGAAAAAATGAAGAATAAAATTTTGACCAAGCTAACGGGTGGCGGAATTATTCTTATGCATCCCACTGAAGATACAGTAACATTTCTACAGGAAACGATCCCCCTGATTAAGCAAAAAGGGTTTGATATTGTAACGATGGATCAGTTGTTCTGCCCCCACTATCCTCCTTCGATCATCAGGTTTAGTGAACTCCAGTGAAGAGAATAGTTGTTTTATCCATGAAAGGTATTTTAATATTTGTTTTAACAGTAATTGTATTGATGAGTACTGTTGCTATGAATATGCGGGATACCTACAACCGTTTACAGCACGGAGTTTCCCGGGGCGTTTACCTGGGGGAAATCCTTATGGAAAAGAAATTGGAATCGGAAGTTACAGCAATTGTGGAACAAGAGAGTTTGCTTTTATTTAAGCGTCCCCGAAACGCATATTTCGATCGCCTGACTGGACAATTGGTAAAAGAAATCTACGGAGAAAAAGTCGATGTTCAGGCTACAGTAGCGATGATAATGGAGGGAGAACCTCATAACATCTATAGTCCTGTAACGGTGCCCCTTGAGCCGGAGATTACCGTGGATGTTTATCGGGATATCACGGAACGGCTTGGTTCTTTTGGAACCGGCTATGGGAACGGGGGAAGGGCTGAAAATATCAGACTGGCTGCATCATTTATCCACAATTATCTGCTCGGTCCCGGAGAAGTCTTTTCCTTCAACCAGGTTACAGGACATAATAACCCGGGAAGGGGATATAAACCTGCTCCCATCATTGTAGGTAATAACGTCATACCCGGATATGGGGGAGGAGTATGCCAGGTTTCCTCTACGCTGTACAATGCTGTTTTGTTTTCAGAGTTGGAAATCGTGGAGAGATTCCCTCACAGCAGGCCGATTGGCTATGTGCCTATGGGGAGAGACGCCACAGTATCCGGCCACCTCGATTTTAAATTTCGTAATAATACAAATAAGTATATCTTAATCAAAGGAGGCGGTGGGGGGGGGTACGTCTACTTTGAGATCTGGAGCAGCCCTGCGGGGGTAGTTGACAGTTGACATGATGGTAAAAGGGTCATAAACTGGGTTAAAACGATCTTTATGGTGATCGTTGAAGAAAGGTTGAACAAAATGAGCACAGACATTAACGTTTTGATCAAAAAAATGCCCCATGCCCAGGATTTATCCCTTCCTGTTTATATGAGTGAGTATGCGGCAGGAATGGATCTATGTGCTGCGGTAGCGGGTGATGTTATACTGGAACCGGGAAAATACAAACTTATTCCCACCGGGATCGCCATCGCTTTGCCACACGGCTATGAAGGTCAGATAAGACCGCGTAGTGGACTGGCACTTAAACATGGCCTGACATTGTTAAACGCGCCGGGCACTATTGACGCAGACTACCGGGGGGAAATCAAGGTTATTCTAATCAATCATGGTGAAACAGCGTACTATCTTAAAAGAGGCGATCGGGTAGCTCAGTTGGTCATACAGGCGGTAGCCAGGGCAATTTTAAAACAAGTGGACAACCTCCCGGAGACCTTGCGGGGCGAGGGCGGATTCGGTCATACTGGATAATTTTTTTTGACTGTATTTATGGGATCCTGGAATGAATAGAAGCGTTGCAGTAGGAAATAATAGTTTTACACGCCAATAAAAATTCTAGGAGGCATAAATATGTCAAAAGCGGTAATCGGAGTTTTTAGGTCGGAAGACAGAGCAAAAGAGGCAATCAATGAACTCAGGTCCGAGGGTTTTGATGAACGAGAAATATCTATGATTGTTAGGGATGATGAAGGCGGGGAAGGCGGAGAAGGCGGAGACAGGGGCGAAGGTTTTAGTATGGAACGTCAGGACCTCAGTGAAGGTGTGATATCCGGTGGAGCCCTTGGTGGCGTTGCCGGTATTCTGGCTGGAGCTGGAGCACTGCTCATACCGGGAGTGGGCCCAATCGTGGCTGCGGGACCGTTGGCTGCTTTCCTTACCGGAGTAGTAGGAGGCGGTATTGTCGGGGGGCTAGTGGATTATGGCATTCCCGAGGAAAGAGGGCGCCACTTTGAAAGCAGGGTCAGGCAGGGGGATATCCTTGTTACATTGAAAGTTGAAGAAGAAAAAGCGGACGAGGTAACTAACCTGCTTGAGAGATACGGAGCGGAAGATGTTGAGAGCCACTAGCTTTACTATAAATAAGTGGAAAAAGCGCCTTAAAAAAAGGCGCTTTTTTATTTCACACACATAACCTGCTTTTCATAGTATGTTGTATAAACACGGAAAAATGTAAAGGTGTAAAGGGGGGAGATAATTGGAGTTTTCCTTAAAGGGATTGAAAATACTGATAATTGGCGGTGATAAAAGAGAACGGGAACTTTTTTTTCACCTTCACAAAATGGGTGCACAAGTATGTATGTATGGTTTTAACGAGGGGGAACCCTTTAATGATATAAACCTGGCGCGTGACCTTGATGAAGCGCTCCGTCGTGCTAATGTAGTGATTACTCCGTTAAATGGAATCGAAAAAGAAGGACTGATTTATACTCCTTTTATTGATAAAAAAATTAATGTGCTCGACGTTGCCTTTCAGGAATGTATTCAGCCAGGTACACTATTCATAGCCGGATATTTAAATCCGTATATTAAGAAAATGTTACAGCAAAAAAATGTAATTGTCTGTGAAACCAGAGAGATGGATGAAATCTCCATCTTAAATGCTATCCCCACGGCAGAGGGAGCTATTCAGACAGCCATGCAGGAAACAGATATTACCATTCATAATAGTCAGTGCTTTGTCCTCGGCTTTGGTCGCTGCGGCAGGGTATTGGCAGAAATGTTGAAAGGCCTTAGTGCAATTGTTACTGTAGTGGCCCGCCGTAGCGAAGTATTAACCTGGGTTCAGGCATCCAGTATGAAACCGCTGCTGTTGTCTGAGTTGGCTGGAGGGATAAATAAAGCTGACATCATTTTTAACACGATTCCTTCAGTCGTAGTGGATGGGGAAATACTCTGTAATGTCAAAAAAGAGGCGTTAATTATTGATCTTGCCACATACCCGGGAGGCATAGATTTTGATGCAGCCGGACGGATGGGTATTAATACAATCGTCCTACCCGGCCTGCCGGGAAAAGTAGCGCCCAAAACAGCAGGGAAAATATTATGTCAGGTTTACCCTTACCTAATTATTTCCGCTTTGAAAGGAGGAAAGTATCTTGAATTTAAAAGGGATTAAAATTGGGTTTGCCCTTACCGGTTCACACTGTACCATTGCTTCAGTTCTCTTTCAGATTGAAGCGCTTGTCGCTGAAGGTGCACAATTATTTCCAATTGTTTCCCCAACTGTGCAGGCTGAGAATAC
>SKTJ01000317.1 GCA_007122565.1 Syntrophomonadaceae bacterium
ATACTGCCAAGTAAAGGGTTTTTTTGCGGCTTTGAAGAGGAGCAAACATTGTTACGCTTGTAAGGCCGTGGTAAATATTGTATAATAATAAAAAATTTAAGGTTTCTCTAAGGTATAATGGTAAAAGTGGCTGAAGGAGAGATTTATATGAATAAGTTGGTTAGCGTAGATACGTCAACTATAATTGAAAAACTGAATCCTGTTCTTAAATCTCAAAAAGAAGTAGTAGGAGCGTATCTTTTTGGCTCAATCTTAGGCCGCTGTCGTCCCGATAGTGACATTGATGTAGGCCTTTTATTGACACCGGATGTCATCTATTCTGAAAAAGAGGCAGAAAGAATACAGGAAGAAATTCTAGCAGTGCTCCCCTCTTTAAATAGTCGTCATTTTGATTTTGTTATTCTTAATCGTTCTTCTGCTATTTTTGCGTTTAAAGTTATAACTCAGGGGCAGTTAATTTATGCCAGTAACCTGGAAGCAGTTTCTGACTTCATTGAAAAGGTAAGCCGGAAGCGAGCCGAGAACTATCCTCGCTACCGCGAGGCCTTAGAAACAATTGTCAAAGGGTGATGCGTATGACTGTTGATATAGAAAGGGTAATGCAAAAGATTGCCTTTATTAGAGAACAAATGGATGACATTAGAACTCTAACCTCAGCAAAAAAACGCTCAGAAATTTTAAATGACAAGCATCTGGTAAAAGGGTTAAAATATTCTCTACAAACAGCAATTGAAGCGATGATAGATATAGCTTTTCACATAACAGCAAGAAAGTATAATTATGCCCCTGAGGAAGCGTGTGATGCTTTTCGTATATTGAGAATAAATGGTGTTATCGGTGATAAAGAGCTCCAAACCTTTTCAGCCATGGTAGGTTTTCGAAACAGATTCGTCCATCTTTACCAAAATGTTTCTGATGTTCGCGTTTATGAATTTTCAACTGATGAGCTTCATTACTTCGAAATATTTATTACAAGAATAATTTCTTTCAGTGAGATGCAGAAATAAATCAAATCTTTGTTGTTTGGCAGTTTTTTGAGTCCTGGAACCCTGTAAAACCAGGGTGTCAATTTAATCTTCATCCACAATGTAGGCTGCCAGGCGAATGCTAAGGAGAATTAGAAAGTAGCAGCGGGTATGGCAGCCCTCATGATTATTTCTTTACAGTACAGCAGGAGGATTAGATGCCGAAAGGGTGTACGTTAAGAGGAAGAAAAGACAGGGCTGCTGCGGAAAAATGCCTCATCCTTGCTGCCTTAACATTGGCTTTGGTTTTGTTGTTCTTTGCTTCACCGGCAGGAACAAGCGAACAAAAAGAACATAAGGAAGAACTGTTTTTTACCATTCTCCACACCAACGATGAGCATTCCTCCCTTTTGCCTCACTTCCAGGCCGTGGACTTTTCTTATGATCATATCGAACCCGTCGAAAAAGGAGATAACCTTGCCCTTGGAGGATTTGCCCGCCTGGCCACGGCCATTGAGCAGATCCGTCAGGAAAAACGGGAGAAGGAAGAGCCCGTGCTGCTTTTCAATGCGGGAGATTTTCTGGGAGGCGCCATTTTCGGGTGGTTGACCCCTTACGGATACTCCCCGGAGATTATGCTGCTGCAGGAGATGGGTTACGACGCGGTGATCATCGGAAACCACGAGTTTGACTACGGGCCCGATACTCTGGCCGACTATCTGCTGCGGGCAGGCTACCCGGAAGCCCACGAAAAAACCTTCGTGCTGGCAGCCAATACCCGGGCGCCGGAAGATCACCCCCTCTCCTCCAGGCAGCTTTACCTCCAGGATAAAATCTTTCACCTGGACAACGGGCTTAAGGTCGGTGTTTTCGGGCTGATCGGTGAAGATGCCGTTTCTGTAACCGCAGACACCGGTGACGTCGAGTTCCTGGATCAAATTCAAACGGCCCGGGAGGCCCTTTCCAGGCTGAAAGAGCAGGGAGCGGATGTGATCGTGGCCATAACCCATTCCGGTCTGGAGGAAGACCGCTTTCTGGCCGCCGGGGTGCCTGGGATAGATGTCATTGTGGGAGGACACTGCCATACGGCCCTTTTTGAACCGGTTGTGGAAGGCGGAACCATCATTGTCCAGGCCGGTTCCCTGGGCAAATACCTGGGCAGGCTGGAGCTGGCTTTTGATCCCGGCAGCGGCAGCCTGAGAATACGTAATGACCACAAAGAAAACCCCTTTTTAATTCCTGTTGATGACCGGTTTGCCCCCCACCCCGCCATATCCTCCCGGGTGGATGACTACAAGACCAAACTGGATGAGCTGGTTCGCGAGATGACCCGGGGCCGCTTTGAGGATGTCCTGGGGACCACAGCACGTTCGGAGTTTGTTCTTCTCAACCAACCTCCCTTGCAGGAATCCCCTGCCGGAAATTTCATCACCGATGCCATGCGGCTGGTTACAGAAGAGGTGATGGGCGAAAAGGTGTACGTCGCCGTCCAGGCTAACGGCAGTATCCGTGGAAGTATCGTCCCGGTCGGTGCCAGAGGAATGCCGGGGGAAGTATCCTTTTACGATATAGCCGGTGTCATCGGGCTCGGGTACGGGAACGACGGTTACCCGGGATACGCCATGGTTTCCTGCTATTTAACGGGGGAGGAGATCCTTCGCCTGCTGGAAGTAGCCGTGCTGCTCCAGGAGCTGCAGGGCGATACCTATTTCCTCCAGTTTTCCGGGCTGCGTTACAACTTTAACCCGCAAAATGCCGTGCTGTTTACTGTGCCCTTGATCGACCAGCCTTTACCTACCACCAGGGCAGTGAGCGCAGCGGAGCTGTACACCGGGGAAGGCGTGCAGCCTGTCGTGGAAGGTGAATTTTTGGCCCTGGAAAAAGGTGATGATCATCTCTACCTTATGGTGACCGACACGTACATCTTTTCTTTTCTCCCCGTGGTAGGAACGCTTCTTCCCCGGCTGGAGATTGTTCCCAAAAATGCCGCAGGGGAACCGGTGCCCCTGGAAAGGATAGAGGAACTGGTGGTGCGCTACCAGGACCGGGAGTTAAAAGTATGGGAGGCCGTGGTAATGTATGCAGCCTCTCTTTCCCCGGGAGAAGAGGGCGTGCCGCTCATTCCCGATGGGTACCGCGGAACGGCCGGGCGTATCAACCAGGTGGCAACATTTCCCCTGGTGGCATGGGTGTACATGTCGGCCGCCATGGTGGTCACCGGTACGGCCTTTTTAGCCCGCCGGATACGCCGGATAAAGAAGAAGGTCAAGGACGGGGTCAGGTCTTGAAATATAAGATCTTGCAATGTCCTGACTTTATCAAAATAAAGGGGGTCCAATAAAGGGGGTCAGGTCTTGAAATATAAGATCTTGCAAAGCCTTGTAGTTGTAATATAGTCTAAAAATCAATTTCAAAAAGAATCACTTCAGAATTTACCTTTTACTCTACTATATCAGCCCTAGTGACACCAAAACTTGCATCGGTACACCAAGCAATGCATGAATAATTATTGCTGTAATGGTATTTTTTGTCTTATACACAACAAATGGCATCAATAAAAGCATCGGTATAAACATGATCAAAAATATTAAACCAAAAGACAAATGAAAAACTCCATGTAAAACTCCGTTGACAATCCAGGAATATTTTCCTAGAGCCAATTCCTGTCGTGGAAGAATATATCCTCTCCATAATATTTCCTCACCAACGTAGTTGAAGAAAAAGAAAATAGGCAGTAAAAGCAAAATAAAACGTTCTTTACCCGTTAACGGTTGAGTTTCTATAGGAGATAATTCCTTTAACTGGGAGATATCAATGCTCAATGGCAGGATTGTAAAAAAAAAAATAATTCCTCCCACTAATACTGCTGCAGATAATAATCCAAAAATGATCCACTGCCAATCGGTTTTATCAGGTGTTTTTAAGCGTAACCGCAATACAATCGTCCGCCAATCAAGTTTGTAGTTATCTTTTTTCAACATAAAAAGTGTGAGAAGGAATAATGGCAGAAAAAGAAATAAAGTGCCAACAATAACCCAAACCGGATATGTGTTCATTCCCCAAGAATATTTCAGGTACGGAATAGTCCAGTTAAATGAATCCAAAATAGCATTCCTGGTCCTAAAAAAAACAGCGTTGAATAAACGATCCCTAAAGGCTTTAGCGAATTAGACATGATAATCACATCCTGGATATATTTTTAGTCGGTGGCAATAAATTTGCATCTATATATATAACACCCCTCCAAACCACCTGCATTTCCCATGGATAGCGGTTTTTTATCCTCAAAGGTACGGTGGTGACCTATACCTATCCCATATACCATGACACAATAGAATAGTACTGCATTTTCCTTTAGGGCTTCAGCTCCGTAGTCAATATACCATACTTAGCTGCTAAGATGGAAGCTGTAATTTGAATATCGGTTTACCCTGAAGTGAAGAGGATTTCTGATTCCCTCGGCTACACAACGGTCAGTATAGTAATGTGGAAATTGGAACATAAAAAAAAGTGATATTTCTATTTCAAGACCTGACCCCTCGGACCTGCTGGGCGGGGAAAGAAGGGGTCAGGTCTTGAAATATAAGATCTTGATCTTGTAATCGCGAGGGATTCTGATGACCCCCTGGATTCCGGCCTAACCTGGACGGTAATGATTCCGGGGTGGTGTCTGTTTTGTTTTTATGTTAGAATTTTCATATAGCTTGACCTGTTATAGGGAGTGTTGAATTATGGCAAAGAATTTAAACCGCAGGAAGTTTATCGGGATCAGTATGGCGGCAGCAGCCGGTGTGGGTGGTGCGGGGCTATGGCGGATCCTGGGAGCCGGAGAAGGAGAGAAACCGGCAGGAAAACCAGGGGATGAAAACGGCCTGGGCCTGGGAGATCAAGAAGGAGATGGAGAGCAAGCTGTCCCCGGGGATAAAGAGCAGGATCAACCTGTCTCGGAAAAAGAAAGAAAAGAAATGCCGAAGCGGTCCCTGGGCCGGACGGGCTTCCAGGTGGGGCTTTTCAGCCTGGGGGGAGAAGCGACGGTACAGATCAGAGAGCGACGGGATGAAGCCGTGGAGATCATTCACCGCGCTCTGGACCTGGGTGTGAACTATATTGATACGGCTCCGACGTACGGGGGCGGTGGCAGTGAAGAAAATATCGGAGAAGTGATGAGGAGTCGGCGGGAGGAGGTTTTCCTGGCCAGCAAGACCGGAAACCGGACGTACGATGGCACCATGCGTTTGATCGAGCAGAGCCTGGAGCGGTTGCAGACCGATTACCTGGACCTGTACCAGCTGCACAACGTGCGGGTGGATAGCGACCTGGACCAGGCTTTGGGGCAGGATGGCGCTATTAGAGCCCTGGAGCAGCTGAAAGAGGAAGGCGTTGTCCGGCATTTGGGTATCACCGGTCACAAGGACCCAAAGATTTTACTGCGGGGTATCCGGGAGTATGAATTTGACTGCCTGCTCATGTCCTTAAACGCAGGAGATCCCCACTACCTGCCTTTCCAGGAGACCCTGCTGGAGACGGCGGTGGAAAAGGAAATGGGCATTATCGCCATGAAGGTAACGGCAGTGGGCCGTATCTTCCAGAAAGGTGGGCTTGATTCCATGGAGCAGGCCCTGGGGTATGTCTTTTTCTCTGCCCATTAGCACAGCGATTGTAGGCATATCCACGGTGGAAGAGCTGCAAGAAAACGTGGCCCTGGCAGAAAGCTTTAAGCCTTTTTCCCGGGAAAAGAAAGCGAAGCTTGAGGAACTGGTTGCCTCATACGAAGCAGAGGCCAACTTTTTTAAGTATCACTGGTAGGGGTATGCTGACTGCCTGAAGTGTTTAATATCTTCAGGAGTTTAATAATTTTCGAGTCAAAGGAGCAGCATCCAATGCATTTTCAAGGTAAGGTTGTCATCATTACAGGGGCGGGCCGGGGCATTGGAAGATGTGTTGCTCAATGGTACGCAGCCCAGGGAGCCAGGGTTGTGATTGCAGAAAAGGATATTAAAGCAGGCCGGGAAGTGGAACAGGAAATCGTATCAACGGGTGGCGTGGCTGCCTTTATCCAGACGGACGTAAGCAGTCCAGGGGATGTTAAGGAATTGATGAAAAAGACAGTGGAACGATTTGCTGCCATCCATATTTTAATCAACAATGCGGGTATTTCTATCTGGAAGACGCCGGGTCAGTTGAGTGTGGAGCAGTGGGATGAGGTGATTAACACCAACCTGCGCGGGGCTTTTTTGTGTGCCAGGGAGGCTGCGAAAACCATGAAAGAGCAGGGTGGAGGTTCCATAGTGAATATTGCCTCGACCCGGGCTATGATGTCCGAGCCCAACTCCGAAGCCTATGCAGCATCCAAGGGAGGCATTGTCGCTTTGACCCATGCGCTGGCTTCGTCACTTGCTGCGGATCGGATTATGGTGAACTGCATCAGCCCGGGGTGGACTGAAACAGGGGATTATGAGCAACTCAGGGACGTTGATCATGAACAGCACCTATCCGGGAGGGTGGGAAAACCTGAGGATATTGCCAGGGCGTGCCTTTATTTGACCGCTGGGGAAAACGATTTTATCAATGGTGTAAATCTCGTCATCGATGGTGGAATGACCCGGAAAATGATTTACGAGCCTTAAAGATAGAATGGGGTCAGGTCTTGAAATATAAGATTTTGTATAATAACGAAACGTTTCAGCGGTGAAAAGATGTATGAGGTTATAATAAAAAAAATGGTTACATCCTGAAAAAAGTTTGGCATTTACTATATTTTAAGACCTGACCTCTCCTTGCCTCCGGTAAGCTAAAAGTGATATTTCAAGACCTGACCCCATCCTTCCGCAATAATAACACAATAATTATAGGAGCAATGCCAAAATGGAAAACAAACATGTTGATCTACGAAGCGATACGATCACTCTCCCTACGGTCGAAATGCGTGAGGCAATGGCCCGGGCGGTGGTGGGGGATGATGTTTACGGTGAAGACCCGATGGTAAAGCAGTTGGAGCAGGAGGGAGCGGCATGTGTGGGCAAGGAAGAGGCTGTTTTTCTTCCCTCGGGCACCATGGGCAACCTGGTTGCCGTGCTGAGCCACACCGGTCGGGGCGATGCCGTGCTGCTGGACAGCGAAAGCCATATCTTCTACTATGAGGCTGGAGGCGCGTCAGTGGTGGGCGGGGTGCAGTTCTGGCCCCTGGAAGGCCTGCATGCCGGCGTCGGGGCCGTGGAAAAGATAGAAAAAGGGGTGCGGCCGCCGGACCAGCATTTTGCCCCGGTACGGCTGCTCTGCCTGGAGAATACCCATAACCGCCTGGGGGGTGTGATCATGCCGCCCCAGGAAATGGAAGAGATTTACAGTACCGCCCGCCATTTGGGATTGCGTGTTCATCTGGACGGCGCCCGTATTTTTAATGCAGCGTCCGCCCTGGATATTCCTGTAACCGACTTGACCTGTCACTGCGATTCAGTGATGTTCTGCCTCTCCAAGGGGCTGGGTGCTCCCGTAGGCTCTCTCCTTGCCGGAACCGCTTCCTTCATAGCTAAAGCACGGCGCAACCGCAAGCTCTTGGGGGGAGGCATGCGCCAGGCCGGCGTCCTGGCCGCAGCCGGCCTGCTGGCCCTAGAACACCGCCATGCCCTGAAGGATGATCATCGACGCGCCCGGGAACTGGCCCGGGGACTATCCGCTTTGCCAGGATTAAGAGTAGATCCCAGCCCTCCGCCTACTAATATCATCATCGTGCACACAGCAGAAATAAAGCTTTCCCCTGAAAAATTTTGTGATTTCCTTGAAGAAAAGGGGATCAGGGCCATCCCCTTCGGTGAAAACCGGGTGCGCATGGTTACCCACCGGGACATCAGCGACGAAGACATTAAACGGGCCATTAACGGGGTAGAGGCATGTTTGCTTCAATTTCAGTCTCATGGATAACCAGGTAGGGGCTTGAAAACACCATAAAAAAGCTAAATAAATAAATGCTTTAATCGAAAAGACTATTATCGTTTTTGTGCCATAAGCGGAGGGATAGAAATGAGAAGCGGAAAGAAAAAGGGTTTGAAAATAGTTGGGATCATTGCTTTTGTCATCTTGATCATCGCTGGTGGAGGCTTTATTGCCCTTCAGAGAGGGCTTCCGGAGATGCAGGCTCTTGTTATTAATGATGTGAATCCAGAAGTGCTGCCAGATGGAGAATACACAGGTGAATTCAGTCGCTACAGGTGGTCAAACAAGGTAAAGGTCACGATTGAAGGTGGAAGGATCGTGGCGATTCAACCAGAAAACAGCGGGGGCCTGGAGCGGGAGTTGTCTGAACAGATTATGGCCAAGCAGTCATTACAAGTGGATATCAAAACAGGAGCTACTGTCTCCAGCAACGCCTTCCTGAAAGCCGTGGAAGATGCCCTGTCTCAATAATCATTACAAGAGGAAAGCTTAGGTCAAGGTTGGGGTCAGGTCTTGAAATGTTACTTTTTTATTGGTTTATCTGCTAAAGGATGGGAAAAGTTATAATTCAAGACCTGACCCCTTTTTGTAATTCAAGACCTGACCCCTTTTTGAACCCCTTTTTGCAAAGTTATAATTCAAGACCCGACCCCTTTTTACCCCCAGTTTTTAAATAATCGCACTGTAAAGGTCAAAACATGAAAAAGAAGCAGGACCTTCGGTGCTGATGAAAGGGAGATCGTGTGCAGAAAACCATTATATTAAAGACGTACAAAAGAGAAGCCCTCTATGATATCACTTCAGAGGTTAAAGCAGTGGTTAAAGAGGCCAGTGTAAAAAACGGTCTTGTGAACATCTATGTTCAGGGTGCGACAGCAGCGATCATGATCCAGGAGAACTGGGATGAAAGCGTGCAAGAAGATGTTGTGGTATTTCTCAGGAAGATGATTCCCCAGGGCGTCTGGCAGCACGATCAGCAGGATGGTAATGGTGATGCCCACTTAAAAGCCGGGTTGATCGGGCCGGGTGAAACAATTCCGGTCATAAACGGTGAAATCGGGCTTTCTACCTGGCAAAATATCTTTTTGTGTGAGTTTGATGGGCCTAGGAATACCCGGAAGGTCGTTGTAACTGTGATGCCTTAATTCATTAACGGCATGATTTTTACATTCCCCAGACTGTAATCAAGATCTTCTCACAGTCCTTGCGACAGGGTGATGCAGTAAAATGAAGGAGGGGTTAAAATGAAGTCTGTTTTTGACCGGAGCACTCTGGCAGGGATTTCGCTGCAAAACCGGTTTATTCGCTCAGCCACCCACGAAGCCATGGGGGATGAAGAGGGACGCCCTTTGAAGAAGCTGGCCCAATTGTATGAGCGGTTATCCCGGGGGGGAGTGGGAGCCATCATTACAGGCGTATTAGGGATCCATGTTAATGGCCAGGGTTTCCCCAACATGTTGATGCTGGACAAAGATCAATACGTGGAAGACTACAAGAAGCTTCTGGAACCGGTGAAGAACCTGGGCACACCGGTGATTGCCCAGCTTGCCCATACCGGGGGAAAATCTCATCCATCGGCTGTAGGAAAAGAGGTGCTAGGCCCTTCTAAGAAAAAGTACCCGCCCTGGAACCTGGTAACAAAGGAAATGACCGTGGAGGAGATCGAAGAAGTTATTGACGGTTTTGTCCAGGCTGTTCGCCGCACCAAGGAAGCGGGATTCGACGGAGTGCAGATCCATGCCGCCCACGGGTATCTTTTATCGGAGTTCTTGTCTCCCCACTGCAATTACAGGACAGATGAATGGGGCGGTGACACGGAAAGAAGATACCGTATTATTGGCGAAATCATGCAGGCGGCCAGGCAGGTAGTAGGAAGTTATCCAATAATGATTAAGATCAGTTCACACGACGCGGACAAAAACGGGATGACCCTTTCAGAAGCGATTAAAGTGGCCAGGTTATTCCAGGAATCCGGCGGTGATGCGGTGGAAGTATCCAGCGGGGGTATCAACGCGTTCGACATGTCCCGGGTGGAAAAGATACCGGTAGAAGCTATTTTTAAACTGGATCCCCAGTTTAGCCAGTTACACCCGCTTCTAAAAAAGATCCTCTCAACCCTTTTGCCTTTAATGGTAAAGAAGGTTACTCCAATCTATAACTATAATGTTGAGCCGGCCGCTCAAATCAAAGAACAACTGGATATTCCGGTTATCGTTGTGGGCGGGCTGCGCAAGCTGGGCGACATGGAGCAGATCATTAATGAGGAGAAAGCTGACTACGTTTCCCTGTGCCGCCCGCTGATCATCGAGCCGACCCTAATCGAACGTTTTCAAAGCGGCAAGCAGGACAGGTCGAAGTGCATCGACTGCTCTTACTGTTTGCTGGGTGTCTTATCCGGGCCCTTGCGCTGTTATTACGGCAAACTGCCGTGTTCATCTACGGATTAGAAAAGAAGTTACCACCCGCCCTGTTAAGGAATTCGCCTTAGATCACCTGGGACATAAACCCTGTTCCAGGACCAGCAGCAGCTGGCCTTCCTGGACCGTGTCGTTCACTCTGGCACAAATTTCAACGACCTGGCCGCCGAAAGGTGCGGTAACGGCGTTTTCCATTTTCATTGCTTCGATGTTGGCCACTTCTTCTCCCTTGCGGACAATGTCGCCCACTTTCAGGGTGCCCCTATCCTGGCTGCCGATCCTCCAGAGGTTGCCGTTGATCGGCGAACCTACTTCCCCGGGCTTCAGGGCCATACGGAGCGGTCTTTTTGTGGTCTTGCCGGTTTCTATGGCGTACACCTTGGTCTTGCTGTTAACTTTCATCAGCACATGGATATAGCCGTCATGTTCACCGCC
>SKTJ01000027.1 GCA_007122565.1 Syntrophomonadaceae bacterium
CAAGTACAGAAATAAGATAAAAGAAACAGAAAACACAGAATACATGGGATACACCTTATTGACGTTCGACTATTACTTTTGACATTCTACTGTATTTTCGGGACAGGTGAAAAAACAATGAACCTGAAAAATGAACTGGCTTCTTATCTGGAGTCAACCCTCCTTACGCCGGTGGCGCGTAAAGAGGCAATAATTGAACTTTGCCAGGAGGCTCTTGCTTACAACTTTGTCGCTGTATGCATTCATCCAACCTATATCCCCCTGGCTGCATCTCTGCTGCAAGGGAGCGCTATAAAAGTGGTAACAGTGGCCGGCTTTCCCCTGGGTGCCAACGATTACCGGGTTAAGGCAAAAGAAGCAGCGTTGGCAGTTAAAAACGGTGCGGCGGAGATTGACATGGTGGTTAATCTCGCTGCTTTAAAAAATGGAGAGAAAGACATAATTATTCGGGAAGTAGCGGCAGTTGTGGCATGTGGCGCTACCATTAAGGTAATTATTGAGACCGGTTATCTAACCAGAGAAGAAGTAATTATGGCATGTTCCTGCATACAGGAGGGAGGGGCACATTTTGTTAAGAGCTGTACCGGGTTCGGGCCACGGGGCGTTACGCTTGAAGATATTTTGCTGCTCCGTTCCCTTTTACCGCCTACTATAAGCATTAAAGCAGCTGCAGGTATAAAGTCATCTTCTTTCGCCGCGGCGCTGATTGAAGCGGGGGCAACCCGTCTCGGCACAAGTGCAGCCGCAACAATTGTCCAAAAATAAGATAATGTTGTTGAAAAAAGGGTGTAATAAGTGTAATTTGTCAAAAATGGTATTTAATGTATTGCCTGGGAAATATAGCAGATGAATATACTCTAAGGCAGTAATACTTCCTCCTGTTTTGCCATATTATTGTGTTAAGTGAAAAAAGGAGGAAGATATATGCCTATCATTGTACCGAAACGATTACCCCTTTGGAATAGAGAAAGAACCCTAATCCTGTTCGTCATTATCTTAATCTTATCACTGCTCATCGTATTTATTACGCTGACAGAAATGCAGCGTGCAAAAATGGAGCGTGAACGACCGTCTTTTGTCCTGCAAGGTGCTTTACAAGGCATGAATAATAATTATGGCATGCTTGGCGTACAGATTATGGAAGAGGGAGATGGCCATGTTTTAAACTTTAATGGCAGGATGCTGGGGGAGAAGACCGTTAGTGGCGAGATAGGGGAATACGAGTTGGAAGTCTATCTAAACCGCAATGGAGACTTGTATATTAAAGATCTGATTGACGGAGTCTGGAAACATGCTGCAGACCTGGGGCTGGAAACTCTTAAAGAATTTTTAAAAATGCCATTTGGACTGTTGGAGCAGAACTGTGATAATTTTAATGAAGCCCGTTTTGTCAGTAATAATGAAAAAGATCACGTAATTATGTTGCACTTACCGGTTGATCAGTTTATTCCCTACTTTGCAGCGTTGGAAGAGTCACGTTTGGATTGCCTGCTTTTTATTGAAGAAGATTCTTTATTTATCTACCAGATATCTTTTTCTCTATATGGAAACAGTGATAATAAAGAAATACTTAAACGAACATTCATCTTCGATGATCTTGATTTGCAGGATCAGAGGGATAATAAATACGACGGCGACGAAAATACAAGGATCGCTGCAGGTGAGTAAATAGAACGGCTTAAGTAATGAAACAAGTGCGGGAACAGGTGATGCTGTTTTGAAGAAAAATAAAGTAAGTTGCCGATATTGCGTTCATTATTACATCACCTGGAATAAAAACTATCCGGCGGGATGCCGTATCCTCAAATTTCAATCAAAACATCTACCTTCAATTATTGTTTTCAATGCATCTGGTATGGAATGCCTGAGCTTTAAACAGAAGGAAGATCGATAGTTAGCTCTGTTTTTCAGGTTCGATTCCTGGGGCCCCTTCCGCCCCACCCGTTCCACTCCAGCGCCAGACCAAAAACAACCCGGCCAGCAGGGCAAAAGCCACACCAGCGTTAAAAACCTGGGGTAAAAGGATGCGTACCGAACCACCGATAAGGCCGGCAAAAAGGAAGGAAAGAAAATGCTGATAACGCTCATAATATTTTGCCAGCACGCGGGCCAGTAGGAAGATCCCCGCAACACCGCCAATACCGAAAATGAAGAGGGATGGAAAGTTTAGAGCGTTTAGAAAAAATAGCATATCATCATAAATACCCATAACTATGAGTACGGCACTTCCCGGGACACCGGGAACGAGCATGGCCGCGCTGGAGATAGCACCACCAAAAAAGAGGAGAAAGGGGCTTACTTCTGTTCTTTCGACCAATCCAATGGGCTCCCCGGCCATCAGGTATCCTATAGCCAGACCTGCCAGCAGGGGCAACATGCTATTATACCGCAGAATAGGACGTCCCTGTAAAATGACTTTCAGCGAAGCAAGAATAACCCCCAGAAAAAATGCTGCGGTTATATCACGGTAAAATATTAATAGCCGCGCAAAAGCCATGCCTCCGAGATAAACGCCAAAGATTAATCCGAAAACCAGTGGTAAATGGGGAGCCAGTCTCAAACGTGCCAGATCACCGACCAGTCGCCCGTAAATTCCCAGGATTATTAAAGCTGTGCCACCACTCATACCAGGCATTACAATTACAAATCCCAGGAGAATGCCCCGCAGGACAGATTGGAATAAATGCATATCCGCTATCCATCTCGCTTTCTGTTGAACATAAAGGTTAAGTTCTGCGCTAAAAAGCTAATACCTGCCTAATCAAATTAAAAACGGTTAAGCCGTTTTTTTATTTGAAAAAAGGGATTAAAAGGCTATAAATAAATAATAAAC
>SKTJ01000323.1 GCA_007122565.1 Syntrophomonadaceae bacterium
ATGAGGTTAAGTTATCTCTAGAAAATTTACTGGACCGATGCCCCAAATTCAGGAAGCAGAAAGAATCATGTGAAGACGATTGTTCTGATATATTAAATAGAAATCCAATTCTTACAGCCAGCCATATTCAATTTCAAATAAACCGTTTCACGAGGGAGTAACAACCGCATGATTATCAGCGCGAGCCGCCGCACAGACATACCTGCCTTCTATGGCGAATGGTTTATGAACAGGATCAAGGCGGGTTATTTTTTACGGGTAAACCCTGTGAATAGAAAACAACAAAAATTAATCAGTCTTTTCCCGGAAGATGTAGATTGTTTTGTCTTCTGGTCGAAAGACCCGTCCCCCTTTCTAAAAAACCTGGAGGAGCTGGATGAAAGGGCTTTCAAATACTATTTTCAATATACCCTCAATGATTATCCTCTTATATTCGAACCAAGGCTACCCGACCTCCTCGCAAGAACGGAGACATTCAAACGACTGAGTAATAAAATAGGTCCGGCAAGAGTTATCTGGCGATACGACCCTATTATCATAAGTAACCAAACATCCATTGAATTTCACTTAAGACGTTTTGCAAAGCTTGCTTCCATTCTGGGTCATTACACACATAGGGTAACAATCAGCTTTCTCGATATGTATGGAAAAGCGAACGCCAAGTTAAATAAATTCAAGGAACTAAACAAACTTGTTGGTGAGAATATTACCGCACCGGAAAGCAAAGAAAAGATCGACTTCCTCGTACGGGAACTTAACTTGATTGCCCGGGGAGCAGGACTGGAAATTCAAACATGCGCAGAAATCGCAGACCTGGATAAACATGGTGTTAAACATGGGAAATGCATCGATCCGGAACTGATAAACAAGGTATTTGGTTTATCACTGAACATAAAAAAAGACCCCGCTCAACGTCCGGAATGCCTTTGCGCAATCGCAGTTGATATGGGCTTTTATGATACATGCAGGTTTAACTGCACTTACTGCTATGCCACCATCAGTGATAAGGCTGTTCAAAATAATATACTAAAACATAATCCCAAAAGCCCGTCCATGCTTGGCAATTATGATTCTAAAATTTACGTAAAACTTGCGCGGCAGCAAAAAATTTTTTAATGCCAATAATTTCGCACTATTGTTAATTGAGTTGCTGTTAAAACCCGTGTACTTTGTGACAATGGTCCTCTTCATCGTACCTTACAATTCAGGGGGAGATTGCTTGAAAGCTTTATTGTGTAGCCATGGACAGGTAAGGTTGGCAGATGTAGCCAAACCCGTTCCCGGTTCCCAGGAGGCATTGATTAAGGTAACAATGGCTGGAATCTGCAACACAGACCTTGAAGTTCTCTCCGGCTACAGGGAATTTAACGGCATTCTGGGCCATGAATTTGTAGGAGTAGTGGAATCTGATCCCCTGGGTGAACTTACGGGAAAAAGGGTTGTGGGCTCAATCACAGTCTTTTGCGGGGAGTGTTGGCACTGCAGACGGGACGAGGCCAACCTCTGTCTTAACAGGACAACAATCGGTATTAATGATCGTGACGGGGCTTTTGCCGAATATATGGCATTGCCCCGCCACAATTTGCACGTGGTTCCGGCACAGCTGAGCGACATGGAAGCAGTATTGATCGAACCTCTGGCGGCCGGTATGCGAGTGGCTGAACAGGTTCACATTCGGCCGGACCACACTGTGGCCGTCTTGGGAGATGGTAAACTGGGGCTTCTTTCAGCCAAAGTACTCTCGGCGGGGGGCAGCAACGTTACTGTTGTTGGCAAACACAGGGACAAGTTGTCCCTCGCTTCCGCAATGGGCCTCAGCGCAGCATTATCGGATCACTTCACTGGTCCGGCGGATGTGGTATTGGATTGCACCGGTAGTTTGAGCGGCCTGGAAACTGCCATCAAGCTGGTTCGGTCAGGCGGAACCATTGTCCTCAAGACCACTGTGTCGGGCATGTACAACATAGACCTTAGCGAGGTTGTGGTCAGGGAAATTCGACTTGTGGGATCCAGGTGCGGCCCTTTCGCCTCCACTCTCGCCTTGATGGAGCGTCATGACCTTGAGCTATCCGGCATGGTGGAAGCAGTTTACCCCCTGGATCAGGGTGTGGAAGCTTTTAATCATGCCCGCCGTAAAGGATCGCTTAAAATTCTGTTAAAGGTTTAAGCATATTCAGGTCACAAAAAACCTGCTAAAAGTGCACAGCCCAGCTGCCGTGCACTTTTTTTCGATTATATTGTTGAATTAAACGTTTTTAACGTAATAAAATCGTTTTTGTATCGTCTTAGACTATAGAAAGAAAAAAAGGAGGTTTTTAAAAATGAAAAAGAAGTTTTGGCTTATTGGAATCGTCGTCCTGGTGTTTGCCTTAGCAGCCGCAGGCTTTGCCGCGCAAAATGGCGCCGGAAATGGTGTCCCTGAACAACCTGAAGAAGTGCAGTATGGGGAAAACGGAACAGAACAGGAAAAGACAGAAGTAGAAACAGCCGAGGGAATTTATGTGGGCATGGCAGACAACCACACCGTGGAAATCAAAGTTGAAGGCCTTGCCAGGGCTTTTGCCCTGGGTGAAGGAGTGGCAGTTGGAGAACTGCGCGAGGGAGACAGGGCCAGCTTAGAGTACAGGGAAGACGAGCACGGGAGGCTGGTAATCACCCGTCTGGTAATGATTAAGGAAAAGGAAAATGGAACTGATACGGGCAACAACAACGAGAACGAAGCAGAAGAAACAGCCAAAGAGAACCAAGTACATCAGGCAGAAGGCATGCTCACCGGCCGTATCGACAGTCATTCGGTGGAGATCGAAGTGGGAGGCCAGCCA
>SKTJ01000246.1 GCA_007122565.1 Syntrophomonadaceae bacterium
ATGCAACAGCCAGGAGCAGCAACCTTATAATGTTTTCCCCCAGGTACGCTCTTTTTTTCCAGAATATAACTCCTGCTGCCACTAATATGACAGAAATCACATATTCACTGGCAATCTTGAAGGTGGTAAGGCCTTCCCCTTCCACGAAGCTGTCCGGGAAAAAACCGGCAAAAATTGTGTACGTGAGGACAGCGCCGACTGTGAGAAAGCCGTATAGCCAGGCCTTGGGACGGATCACATTTACCCCGCCCAGGTATAGGGCTGCCAAAAGGAAGGCTGCCGCCTGTACATAACGGGCAGCAATCCAAAATTGCGTGGGAAGGTTGGCGTCATTTTGTGGGAAAACTCCCATTCCCTTGAAGGTTAAGGTGTGGAGCAGGTCGAGGGAACCGACGACCAGGAAACCGGTCGCCAGAATGATGAACATATTGTTTTTGGAGTATTTTTGCGTGCTCCATCCGATCACAAAAATGGTAAAGGCGATAATAATAGAAAAGAGCTCTATTAGGGTGTGGAATAAGAGATAATTGAAGAGGCTGAGCAGGTACAGCCCTCCCAGCAGGAGTATTGTTACCGGTATTAACACATACAGTGAGCGTTTGTTAAACCGCTTTTCTATCAAGACCTTACTTCATCTCCCTCAGCAAAGCATGGTCCGATCCTTGTTTTATACTATTTATATATTAGCGAATGTGTTGCTCAGAGTTCCATGAGAAAGCTCCCCATTATTAACTAATCCTGTTTGCCTTTCAATGGAAAAAGCCCCGTTTTATGAAGAGGCTTTACTGAAAATGTGAAAAGTCGAAAGCCAGGCGGGTTATCTCGGGGGCGGCATGATGGTCTGTCGCTTCGGGCGGCATGGCTGTCTTTCCTGAAATAAATTTGCCTTGTCAAAAAAGGGAATTCATGAATCGGTCAACCCCACAAGCCTGGCAAATTCCATGATTTCCACTTCTTTACGCAGGTTCAATTTTTCCAGAAGGTTGCTCTTATGCCTGTCCACAGTTTTTGGACTTATATGTAAGGTTTCCGCAATAACATTACGGCTGCGGTCTTTGACCATCAGGCCGAAAACCTCCTTCTCTCTGGCCGTCAACTTGTTATATACGGTCATGGCACCGGTAGCAGGAGATGTATTTATATAACTGGTGACCACCGGTTGCAGGACAGTGGGACTGAGGTAAGGCCTGTCTTTTTTAATTGCATCCAGCGCTATGGCAAGTTCGTCATAAACCGCATCCTTATGGACATAGCCCGATGCGCCCGCCTTCAATGCCTGATCCACGTATATATTATCGGCGTGCCCGGAAAGGATGATCACTTTTGTTTTAGGACATTGCTCTTTGATTTGCTTTGTGGCATCCAGGCCGCAATACCCGGGCATGGAAATATCCATGATCACCACGTCAGGCAACATCTTTTCTGTCAGGGCCACTGCTTCTGCCCCATCGTTTGCTTCCCCCACCACCTCAATATCATCTTTTGCTTCCAGCAGGGCCCTTAATCCCTGGCGGAAAAGAGGGTGATCGTCTGCCAGGAGAATACGCATGCCTTTTACCTCTTTCCATCTCCATACCCGTCCAGCGGTATGGTTATTATTATTTCTGTCCCCTTCCCCGGGGATGAATTTATGGCAATGTCACCACTTAGCAACGCCACCCTTTCTTTCATCCCCTGCAGGCCCAGGTGTTTGACGGTGTCGCTGTCTCCACGGGGATCAAAACCGATACCGTCATCTGTAACCTTTACAAGAACATCCTGCCTGTTACAGTCCAGCTTCACCGAAACATTTGTAGCAGAGGCGTGACGAGCCACATTGGTCAGTGCTTCCTGGATGCAGCGGTAAAGTGCCGTTTCTATTTCCACGGGAAGTTTTTCATATTGGCCGTTTGTTTGCAGTGCGGTGCCCATGCCGGTGTGCCGGCTCAGTTCGTTCACCATATTGTCTACAACGGCAACCAGTCCCAACTCGTCCAGGGAGGGGGGCCGCAGGAAAACTGCCTTGTTGCGGATTGCACTGATCAAATTGTTTATATAGGCGATACTTGATTTGAGCCTTTCTTCATGTGCAAAGCCCTTGTCCGAAAGGTCCCTATTAAGCAACTGGAGATTCAGCTTTAATGTTGTGAGGGCCATGCCCACCTCGTCATGCAGTTCCCTTGCCAGCCGTACCCTTTCCTCTTCATATGCATTTAGCACTTTGCGGGAAAGGGACTGAATGGTGGTGTAACTTGACTGAAGTTTAACTTCAGCTGCTTGACGCTGCACCTCCAGTTTTCTCAAATAGAGTAACCTATTCACACGGTGGCGCAGCTCCTCCCCATTTACAGGCTTGTTAATAAAGTCAGAAGCACCGGCCTCAAAAGCCTTTTCCACTTCATTGCCTTCATCATAGCCGGTAAACATTAAAACGGGCACATGGTTCCCACCCGGTAATTGCTTTAACCTCGTGCAGGCTTCCAACCCATCCATGACAGGCATCATGATGTCCAGCAAAACAAGATCGGGTTGGGATGAGTTGTACAGGTCCAGTGCTTCCCTGCCGTTTTCTGCTTCTAATAAATGATAACCGTCCGGTGCGAGTATATTACGGATCATGTGCCTTGTCCCGCGGCGATCGTCTGTAATAATGATTACCGGCTTGTCCGGTTTTTCACTTTCAGCAGGCATAGTCTACTGTCCTTTCCTTTAATCATATTAAATGCTGTATCACCAGGGTTAATATGTGCTGTCATGCAAGATCTTCCACCCGGCTTTGCCTGAACTTTTCCAGAATTTGATACAGATCCTGCGCATTGATCGGCTTGGATACATAATAATCCATCCCTGCCATAAGGCACTTTTCCCGGTCTTCCGGCATGGCAGAGGCTGTCATGGCAATAATGGGAATACGCCCGCCGAGGTTCTTTTCTGCAGCGCGAATATGGGCCGTAGCTTCCAGCCCGTCCATCTCCGGCATATTTATATCCATGAGGATGAGGTCAAAGCGTCCTGCTTGAAGCTTATCCAGCGCTTCCTTGCCGTTGTTTGCCGTGATTACGTGATGCCCCTTCTTCTCCAGAAGCACGGTTGTCAGCTTCTGATTCATGGGCTTATCTTCCACCAGCAGTATCTCCAGCCCCTTCCCTACCAACTCGGACGATTGTTCCCCCGGCGACTCTTCAGGTTTTGCCGCCGCAGAAAAACCCTCCGTTTTCCCCTTTGTATCCTGAAGCAGGGTAAAAGGAATAGTAAAATAAAAGGTGCTGCCCTTGTTTTCCACACTTTTTACGCCAAGGGATCCACCCATCAACTCTACCAGGGTTTTGGAGATGGCCAGGCCTAAACCCGTACCTTCATAATTGTGAGTGTCCACACTCTCTATCCGGGTGAAACTCTGAAATACCCGGTCCAACTTGTCTGAAGGGATGCCGATTCCCGTATCGCTGATGGAAAAGAAAACCGGAGCAACGCCGTTTCTTTCCTGCTTTTTTGCCTGGCTCATATCTTCACCCGCATCAGCCAATGTAAGGCTTACAGAAACCTCTCCCTGTTCTGTAAACTTGATCCCGTTACCAATCAGATTAAACAGCACCTGCTGCAGCCTGGCCGCATCCCCTGTAACAATCTGCGGAACATTTTCATCGATGGAACTGGATAGTCGCAGGCCCTTTTCCTGAGCCTGCAAGGCGAAAGAGGATACAATTTTTTCTACTGCCGCGGGAAGATTGAAATGTTCCTGTGACAGCTCAAGCTTGCCGGCCTCAACCTTGGATAAGTCCAGCAGATCATTGATCAGCGTCAATAGGAATGATGCCGAATCCTTAATCATTTTCAGATATTCCTGATGTTCCTCACTATGGGCTGATTCATAAAGCAGGTTGGCCATCCCCAGGATCACATTCATTGGCGTGCGGATCTCATGACTGACATTAGCGAGAAAGCGGCTTTTTGATTCGCTTGCCGCTGCCGATTCATTTTTTGCTTTTTTTAATTCCTCTTCAAACTTGGTACGCTCCGTAATATCAAGACTGACTTCCACAACACCGATAAGATTGCCGTCCTCCCAAATAGGGTGAGCATTAATAAGCAGGGTTTTACCCTCCGGGAATGATAAAATATCCTGATGAAATTCTCCCGTTTGCAGCACTTTTTTTACGGGGCAATTCCGGCATTCTTCCGTGGAGCGACCGAGCAACACATAACAGATATTCCCCTCCATTTTTTCCAGGGGCAGTCGGTAGAAATCACAAGCTGCCCGGTTTGCCCAGCGGATCTTCATTTGCATGTCATGGTAAACAACCTTTTCAGCCATGCTGGACACTGCGAGAGACTGCAAGCGCTGCAAATCAGACCGTGTGCGGGAAGATGCGTTTTCCACCATATTAGCACTGCCCGGAATATTGGGATTCGCTGTGTCTTTTTTCATGGTCCCTTAGACTCCTTAATACCTTTTGTTGCCACAAAACGGGTACTTTTTTTATTTTGAATTAAGTGTTATTTCAACAAAAACTGTTATATTCCTCTATTTTTCGGCCAATAAAAGGAGCCGTTTTTAACCTCAGGCCCAGATGATAAAAAAGCTGAAGAGGAGTAAAAAAACCGCCGGATAGCGGAGAAGTAGGGTCAGAGATGCAAACCTTTAATAACTTGAAGAACGGTTACTGTTTTATGCGAACTCTTCCCTGTTTTTACTGACTATCCCGCCAAGCTATTGCCGCGTCCAAATACCACTGGACAGTCCTTCTTTCTCTTGCGCTTAATTCATCTGAAGCTAATAGCTTTTCATATCTTGCAATGTTACTATTAATACGTTCAGTTTCGGTCATTTCTTCACCAACGCCAGGAGCGCAACCGGTTACGAATAACATTGTAACCATTAAAACAATCAACATTATTTTTTTCATATTAACCTACCTCTTTTGATATTTTTATATAATCCACCCGTTAGTACCTATTTTATATGTTCGCTTTTTTTATGTAAATACCTTTATGCCGGTCTTTTTCCGGGTCCAGGAGTTAACCTTGCTTGTTAAGTTCGAGTAGGGCTTTGGCAGCTTCAAGTGCCAGGTCGCCCAAATGGGAACAGCCCTTCTGGCCTGTGAGGGCGGAGAGTATCTTTTTTTTGTTTTCGGGGTGCAGGTGAACTCCGGCCAGTTCCTGCAGTTTAACTGCTGCTTTCCCGCAGACGGGGTTGGGGAAACGCAGAAAATTCCCCTCCGCCCGGTTAATGAGATACGGCGGCTTTGAGGAAGGGGAAACACTCAAAGAAAGGGCCATCTCATGGAAAGAATCGCAGAGATGGCCATGAATGGAAAGGTCACCTTTGCCGTCCCCCTCCCCATCCCTATGCTGAAAGATAAAAATACTGCTGTGACGGCTGAAAAGGGAGTCAGACCTTTGTTGGCCCTGGGTATAAGCGTATTCCGGTACCCTGCCGCGCAGTTCGCTGTAAAGTACACACATGTCCCCGTACATTTCGTTAAAATAGCGGTCGTATTCTTCCACTGAGGGGATCCCTCTTTCCCCGAGGATAAAAACTTCCGCCTGGAGCACATCAGCAATCAGTTCTAACAACAGGTCTGCGTAGTGTTCTCTGTCCTGCAGGGACGGGCGGGGAACTGCTGCACCATTACTTACACAGGGCACCGTTTCCCCCCACTCAAGCATTGTCTTTTTCAGGTTTTTTGCTTCTTTTAAGTAAATACTCCTGCCGTGAAGAAAAAGGAGTGAAAGAGGCTGTATTGTACCCTGGTTTGAACGGGGTCTTTCCAAAACAGCATTTTTTACGGTAAAATCTCTAATGGAAAGCTCCAGCTTCAGGCGGTCTTCTCTGGATGTTTCCTGGAAAAACAGATCTACTTGCAGGAGGTCCTCACTTTTACGAAATATTTCTACATGAAGGAAGCGCTGCCATAAGAAAAACGATCCTTGACGCTCCTGATGCATTGTTTGGCACCTCCTCCTTCAATTGGCTCGTAAATTAACATGAGTGAATAATAATGGGCTCCGCCTCAGCCTGAGGGGAAAAAAGCAACACGTTTTCCCTGATATCTTCTAGATGGCGGTGAGTACTTTCTGCGTCGATGCCAGCCGGCGCGTACACAACAAATAGTACTTCCCGGGTTTGAAGCGTCATCCTTGTTCGCTCGTCGGGGCCGTAGAGAACGCTTGAGATAACCCCCTCCCCATCGCTCATAATCATATCTTTTGGTTTGGTAGTTTGGCTTTCACCATTTAGCTTCACGTAGTGTTCATCACCCGCGGCGGCACTGATGTAAACCGGTGCTGTCACTTTTCCCAGGTCATGTCCGGCCGTAAGCAGAAGATTTTTCATCTCGGCCAGGAACATTGCATCGACAAGGCCGGAGACCGTAGGGAAAGGTTGTTGCCTGATGACGACGGTTTTGAGCTGCTGCAACAACGGGTATGTTTTTTTGAAGCGCTTGTAATAGGTTGTGTATGCCTGAATGGGAGGTATATTTTTAAGGGTATTTTCCTCCTTATTCCCAAGGTTTAAACACAGTTCCTTTTCCAAAGCCCGCTTGCGTGTTTCAAGTTTGGGATCAGTTTCCCTGTTCTGCACGTTACGGATGATCAGGGTAGCCACTCGGGCTTCAGGGTGGACTTCTTTCCACTTTTCAGAGAGAATAAACATAATACGTGCTCCTTCTCTTGTGTTTTATAGTAGTATTATTCTCTTTTCCAGGGTGGAAATCCTTGCATATTTATATCAATTTTGTTCTTGGGAAAGATATTTTAGTTTTGGGGCATTTTTGCAGCAAATTTGTCATTTTACATTCTTTACATTTTATATTCTTTCAAAATTATCATATAATAGAGGAATATTGTTGCCAAGCCGGCATACTATCACACGAAAACATGAAGGATTTAAACGATGAAACAACAAAGTGAACGACTGGGCATAGAGCCTATTCGGCAACTCTTAGCCAAGCTGGCTGTCCCGGCTATGACAGGGATGATCGTAATGGCTCTGCATAACGTGATTGATGCAATTTATATAGACCGGGGAGTGGGCATGCTGGGGGTGGCGGCCGTGTCCATCGCCTTTCCGGTTCAAATGCTGATTACGGCCGTGGCAGGAGCCTTCGGCATCGGGGGGGGAGCATTAATCTCCATCGCTCTGGGCTCCGAAGAGCTGGACCGGGCCAACCGGGTATTCGGCAATATAATCAGTATGGTAATATTGTTCAGCATGAGCGCCGCTTTCCTTGGCCTCACCCTGTTGAATCCGCTGCTGCTGTTATTCGGCTCCAGCGATACAATTTTACCTTATGCCCGCGAGTATTTGGGGATAATCTTATACAGCACCGTATTCTTTGCCTTCGCTTTTGCGGTGAATAATGTGATCCGCGCCGAAGGGAACGCAAAAATAGCCATGATTACCATGCTCGTATCAGCCGTGCTGAACATCATCTTTACACCCATTTTAATATTCGGCTTTGATATGGGAATCAGGGGGGCTGCTATCGGCACTGTGCTGGCCCAGGGAGTTACGGCTGTATACATGGTCGTTTATTTCGCCAGCGGAAAGAGCAGCCTTTTTTTCAAGAGCGCATACTTAATCCCCCGGTGGTTACTGATCAAGCAGATTCTGGCCATCGGAGCATCAGCCTTTGCCCGCCAGTCATCAAGCAGTATTATGCTAATCGTAGCTAACAACCAACTGATCTTGTACGGAGGGGATGGGGCCGTAGCCGTGCTGGGAATCATTATCCGGGTGATTATGTTCACCATGATGCCTATTCTGGGCATTGTGCAGGGGTTGCTTCCCCTGGTTGGATTCAACTACGGCGCCGGGCAGCCGGAGCGGGTCAGTGAATCAATTGTCTTGGGCCTAAAAGCGGCAACAGCTGTCGCCGGGGTTGCCTTCATTCTGGTTATGGCCTTACCTAAACAGTTGATGATGATCTTTACCAGTGATGCGGCACTCATTGAGATGGGGCAGAGCGCCATGCGCATTATGTTTGCCTTATCTTTTACCATCGGTGCTCAAATGGTGATCAGCGGTATCTTCCAGGCAATGGGGAAAGCAAAAGCAGCATTTATCTTATCAATGTCCCGTCAGGTGTTTTTCCTGATCCCATTGTTATTACTGTTTCCTTTATTGTTTCAGCTGCCGGGAATATGGTTGGCTTTCCCTGTGTCAGACCTGCTGGGGTTTCTTTTGTCCCTGTGGTTTATAAAAAGATATGAGGGGATATTCTTCAAAGCGAAGCTGCCGGACCTGCCTGCATCCACATAAACCTGCCTTCACTCCTCCATTCCTGCAATCAATCAAAATAAACCCTGGCTTGTGGAGGAATTGAATAGTTCTGGGTTGCAGGGTTATAATCGCTTAAAACATGCCAATAATAGACTCCCCTGGTGTCAGGGGTAAAGGTGTGATTAAATTTCCTGATCAAACCGTTTATATTGATCAGTTTTAACTCGGTGTTTGTCTGCTCGCTTATGGGGCCATCCACCCCGACAAAGATATCCATGAAACCAGAGCTAAAATCATACCCGAACAAATCTTCATAGTTACCAAAACGGAAAACTTCCACTGCACTTCTGCCATCCATGGAATCAAGGCCATCTATGTCGCCGGGAATAAAAATATCATCATAAATGTGATCCCAGATCATGAGGTCCAAATCGATCGCCGTATCCCATTCCAAGAGGGCAATAACGTCTGCATCAAAGAAAAAATCCAGCACTTTAGAGGTTTTTTGTTCCACATCGATCAAGACGGCATACCACTGGTCATAGGGATAGTAGCTAATCAAACTTCCGGGTAAGCTTTCCACCTGACCGTCTGGAAAATGTATTACCAGGGTGGCATCAGCGGGCAACAGGGCATATGTATCATAAAAATAAACGGACACAACATAGCGGCCACGGGAGAAGTCATGCTCAAAGACAAACCATTCTTCACCCATACTCCCATCATAGATATCAGGACTTTTGCCAATTGATGTTGCCGCGCCGATAAATTCAAAATCCTCGCTCCAGATCTCCAGATCGAGATCAACCGCATCGTCCCATTGCAAAACTACTGCGAACTCTCCCGGCTGCCAGGTGTATCCCTCTCCTGCTTTTGCAAAGGTGCGATCGCCAAAAAAAGCAGTAATGGGCACACCTTGATCCGTGCTTGAAAGTAGTGCTGTTACGAGGTCTGAGGGGATGGCAAAGTTTAGATTTTGCCCTGTGGACATTGTAAGGCTGGTAACACCGATTACTTCACCGTACATGTTTAGAAGCGGTCCCCCGCTTGAGCCTTTGGAGATGGGAGCCGTTGTCTGGATCAAGTTGATCCCAAGCCCGATATCCCGGCTGACCGTGCTGATAATCCCGTCGGATACGGTGCCTTTCATCCCTTCCGGATTTCCTAAGGCAATTACCGGTTCGCCGAGACCTACAGCGTCAATGCCTTTGCCTAGCGGCAATGCTGCTAAACCCCTCGCTTCAACTTTAAGAATGGCCAGGTCCCAATCTGCTTCTACAGCGAGGATCCTTATCTCATCATCATGGAAGACATGGGTACCGATTTCAATTTTTGCGGCGGTTGCCCCTTCTATTACATGATAGTTGGTGACAATAATCCCTGCCGGGTCTATGACGAAACCGGAGCCGAGGGAATAGTAGCCCTGATATTCCGAATTATATACTTCAATGTAGGCTACTGAGTTAATTGCTTGCTGAGCCAGTTCTTCAATGGTAAATCTTTGGGTTTCGGGTTGAATTTCTTCACTTTCATGTTCGGAGGGTGCTTCCAAATGTATTTCCTCTGCTGGATCTGCCGAATAATCAACCGGTTGCTCCGGGGTGGAGCAGCCTGACAGGAGTATAAACATAAATAATGCTGCTATGATTTGCTTGGGAATCTTTTCGACATCTTTTCTATAGTCCACAAAGGGCCTCCCTTGAAGAAACACTTTATAAATATATTCAACAGTAAGAGGATACATCCCTTGCTATATATTGTTTTTGTTTCACATATTTGGACTTGTTTTGTAAAGGAAAAGTTATTTCTCTTTTATTACACAGTGGTGCTATTTATAAAAAATGCTCATTTGACCCGGATTTATTTCTTCCGGGGAGCTTTCAGATCGCACGGTATTCTTTCCAGCATTCTTGGCAGCATAGAGCATTATGTCTGCCCGGTGTAAGAAAGTATTTATATCATCTCTTTCTTCAAATGCGACCACTCCAAAGCTGCAGTTAACCTGTCCAACCTTATCAAAGGTATGTTTGGAAATTGAGCTCTTGATCCTTTCTGTTAGTTGAATAGCCTGTTGTTTCTGCGTATTGGGAAGAAGGAGCATAAATTCATCCCCTCCCCACCTGACAAAAATATCTGACTCCCTGATTTCTTGTAATACTATTTTAGTTATTTCAACCAGTACTTTGTCACCGGTTAAATGACCATAATTATCATTAATTATCTTTAAGTCGTCCAAATCAAAAATCACAAGTGAAAGATCAGAATTGTATCTTTTTGAGATTACAATCCATTTCTCAAGTTCTTCGTTAAGTTTTGTCCTGTTATATATTCCTGTCAGTGCATCGGTGACAGACATCGTTATAAGTTCCCTGTTGTATAGATACTGTACTCTTTTATAGTAATTAATCCGGTAGGAAGATACACTACTGAGGATGATTACCAGTGAAATATAAACAGCGGCGGCAGAAATTTCAGATAGTTTAACATCATTTAGATGGTATGCTG
>SKTJ01000092.1 GCA_007122565.1 Syntrophomonadaceae bacterium
ACATTGATCACAAACTTGTCACCAACGGAGAAATTGCCGATTTCTTCCATAACAAGTTCCAATTCCAATTTCCAATCATCAGCCGGAACCCCATCTGAAGCATATCTATTGCTGTTCACCGCTCCGGTGGAAAGCTTCTTGACCCCTTCTCCGTAACTTGTTACGCCATCTTTGTTTGTATGATAGAGATGGTAGTTTACATAAACATAGTTATCACCCACTTTGGTGACTTCAAAAAGGATAGATGAATTTAATTGGTTGTCCCCATCAGTGGCTACGGTTGTGACCAAATCGCCCCCGTTCAGACTATAGGTGGTTGCCACCTCAGCAATAGACGGTGTTTCATCAGTAATCACCCCGGAGCTTATGCTGTAATCCCCATTTAGCAGTTTGTTGTAGTCGGGCCATTTATTCATATTCAACCCGATTATATTGCTATCTTTGTCCTCACCAAGCTTCAGGGATAGCCGGTCGATGGTAATCTCCCCCGGCATCACATCTTCCCAGGCTTCAAAGAAGTTTACACCGATACTGCCTTCAAGGCCGAAACCATCCCGATGCAGTGCGTTTACTTCCTGTACCAGAGAGTAAACGAGCTCATCCATGCTCCGCTGGTAGTTGAAAAGCTCGTTGTTATAGGATTGAAGCAATCCTTTCAACTTACCGCCTGTAATACTGAGCAGGGAATCCATCTCATTATAAATGAAGATTTCGTCTTGCAGTTTATCCTCATCAGTTATCTCTTCGGTGTGCAACTTAAAATAGCGGTCATCCTGAACAAGGATTCGACCGCCGGCAAATACCTCGACCGCCCCGTTATCTTTCTTGATAACGCGGATATTAACCAGATCACTCAATTCCTGCAGGCGCTTGTCCCGCTCATCGAGCATCTCGTTTGATTTTTTTCCAATAGCCTGCATAAAAATGATGCTTTTATTTAGCTCGGCGATTTCCCGGGATAGGCCGTTAATATCCTCAACTGTAGCAGAGATTTCTTTCTCCAGATCAAACTTGAGATCGTCCAGCCGGTCGTAAATGCCCTCCACTACGCTGATCAGGGTTTGGGCCTGCTCACGCAAACTGATCCGCACGGCATAACTCTCCGGGTTTACGCTCAATTCCTGCCAGGCGTCAAAAAAATCACTGAGTGCAGTATTAATACCCATTTCACCCGGCTCCTGGAAGATGGCCTCGATGGTTCCCAGCGTTTCACCCAGCCTTCCCCAATAGCTCCGGTTGTTTATGGCGGTCATAATCTGATTATCATAAAACTCGCTTCTAATACGGTCAATATCGGATACTTCAACGCCGTAACCGGGAGGGGTTTGTACACCAGGAACTGCAGCGGGGATGAGTGCCTTCATGTGCTGGATCTGGCGGGAATAGCCTTCCGTGTTGGCGTTGGCGATATTCTGACCGGTTACGTGAGCACCATGTTGCTGCACGTGAATCGCCCGGCGTCCTATCTCAAAGCTGCCGAAGGTGCTGCTGCTCATTCGTTACACCTCCTGTGGTGTGCCACGGGTGACGGTTTCATTACCTTTCCCGGGCGCTTATGATTAATGGGGGTACTTGTTCAGGCGTTGGAATCGAGGATACCGGTCCGCAACGCATTTTTTTTCTCGCCACTGGCGGAGTAAAGGTTTTCTCCACCGCAGGGAACAAGCAGTTGAAAAGCCTGCTCCACTAGTTGCTGGTTAAAGAGTAGCAGGCGCCGTGTTATTTTTTGCCGGCTGCGTAACGCATCATGCAGACCCAAAATGGATTGGCGGAGCTGCTCCAGCTTGGCAGTTTCGGGAGGGTTTTCCCGGTGCAGGTATTCCTTTAAGGTAATACTCTCCGGTACCGTACCGGCCCGCTGCTCTTCCAACTCCAGCATTTTCGCAGCCAACTGCTCTTTATTTGCGTTGAGATCCTGTAGTGCTTCAATATCACGCGCGATTAGTACAAGACGAGTTTGCTCCTCCAGCTCCAGCATATCCTGTAGGATCATTTCTTCTTCCTTCAGGATATCCCGTAAAAGCCCACTTTCTATCATAAAAAACCCTGGCTCCCAGACTTACTGTGCTGTGAAACCAGGTTATCCCTCCCCCTTTTGTAAAAATTTTCCATCTTATGCCGTATAACTTTCCCTACCCCGATCCCTTGCAAAAAATCCGGACCTGAAGGTTTAATGTTTTCAGGAAATGCGCCCTTGCTCAATGGCCTGAAGGATGGTATCAGCAAGTTCCTGTGCATCCACCTTGTATTCTCCGGCTTCGATGCGGCTGGCCAACTCACTTAGTTTCTCCGCCTGGGAGGCATCAATCTCATCAAGACGGGACATCTCTTTTTTGAGGATTTCACTGCCGGCGGAGATTTCCACTCTGTCCACGCGGGGCACGGAAGGACTGGCCTGCGTATTGTTCTTGCCACGCACCTGGTCCTGTTTCATAATTTTGTTGACCAAACTGATTATTTCCGGACGATTTACCTTCATTTACCTCACCCTTTGCCCCTGATGTGGAGCTGCGTTACCTTTCAATATTTTTATCGTCTTTGCTTAAGGTTTATTAAGGGGAAGTAGAAAAAACACAATAATAAATCCCTTCCCTCCATATTTGAAAAGCAAATATTGCCATATTAGCCTATCTATTCCCTCTCCAAAAAGAAAATCAGGGCGGCTGTGGGCAGCCGCCCGGTTACATTTTTGGCATACGACTCTTATGTTTTGAATTTCATCTTTTGACTTTCGACATTCGGCTTTTGACTGTTGAATTAACTGCTTTTCTCCGCTCCCACACCTGCCGTTTCGGTTTCCTCCTGCTCTCTTTTTTGC
>SKTJ01000325.1 GCA_007122565.1 Syntrophomonadaceae bacterium
AAGATGTTGGCATAGTATTTCAGCGCTTCCTGGTAGAGCTCTTCTTTTTCCACCAGATCGTTAAACAGTACTTCCGTGGCATAATGCTCGCCAAAGGCATCATTGCTGAAAAGTATTGCTTCTTCTGTGAGATAGCAGAACATGCTGTCGGGCCAGTGGAGCATCGGGGCTTCAATAAAGACCAGCTGCTTTTTGCCCAGATCCAGTTTATCCCCTGTTTTGACAATCTGGAAATTCCAATCCTGGTGATTTTGTGCTTTTAACATTTTGGCGGCATTACGGGAGCAATAGATGGGTTTGTCCGGGATTCTTTTCATCAACTCCGCCAGTGCTCCGCTGTGGTCCACCTCCGAATGGTTGGCCACAACAAAATCAATATCCTGCAGGTCAATCTCCGCGGCCAGTGTTTCCACGTATTCCCCGGCGTAAGGGGTCCAGGCCGTATCGATCAGAGCATTTTTTTCATCCCTTACCAGGTAGGAGTTGTATGTAGAGCCTCTATGAGTGGATAACTCATGCCCGTGGAAGGTCCGCAAATCCCAATCAACTTTGCCAACCCATGTAACACTGTCTGTAACTTTAAAAGTCATTTAATTACCTCCTTAAAGGTTTCCATTTTATTATTTCCCGTTTATGCGTTTATATTTCAGGGCGTAGCAATAGTTTGCCGCGACTTTCCTATACAGGAAATAATTAGTTGCTGATATCAATTAAGTTCGACTATGAATCCTGAAAACCTTCTTTTTTTACAAACCCTAAATAAAATAATTCATTCTTTAGTAATAATAATCTTCCAATAGCATTAACTGCTTATACAATTTGGGACACGTTAAATAATTCCCAGTCACATTGAAAATAATTGGAAAACCACGAAATTGGTGCTTCCATAAGGTTGAAATATGTTATAATTTTTTTGGGATAAATATTATCTTTTCTTTATTTACCCGATTTCAGTTTCTCTATTATGTTGTAAAAGGTAGGATGATCTTTTGTGAAAGATGATTTCAATGAATTGGGGCATTTGAAGGGTCGGTTGCGGGAACTGGAAGCGGTTTTTGATTATTGTTTTGAATAACATGATAAAGGAGGATGAAGTTTTGGAAAAAGGCGCTTACAAGAAGACGGAAAAGTGGTGGCTGGCTCTGGTGGTGTTATTCTATCTCCTTTATAACCTGCCCGGCGTTCCCCCGTTTGGTGATGCCATTGGTGCCCTGTGGCATGGAGCCCTGACTATAATTCCCCTTTGGATTATCATTTACGTGGGGCTTTACAGACTGAATAGTCAGCGGAAGCTAAGAGCCGCGGCCGAAGAACCTCCAGGGGTGAATGTTGACCCATTCCGGAAGGAGGAAGTTTAAATGTTGTCCGGCACTTCTGTTTGGACGGTTTTTATCATCTACAGTATTTTGGTGGCGGCTGTGGGCATTTATGCCTGGCGAAACCAGGTCATTAAGACCAGTCAAAACTACTATACGGGGAAGGGTTCCATCGGCTCTTTCGTCCTGATTATGACTTATATAGCTTCCCTGATGAGCACCTGGGTCTTTTTCGCCGGCCCCGGCGGCTACTACCGTGGTGGCTTTGTTTTCTATCTTTCGGAGCTGAGTTACATTCCACTTTTTCCCGTTGTTGCCTACTTCGTAATGAATAAGGTCTGGCTTTTAAACAGCCAGCGTAACTATGTTACTCCTGCTGATGTATACGATGACCGATTCCGCAGCCCGATATTGCGGGTTGTGCTTGGTGTAATATTTTTGATGGCTTCATTGCCATATGTAGCTTCGGTCCTTGTGGCCGGTGGCCGTGCAGCAGAAGTGGCTTCAGGAGGCACTATTTCCTATCAGACAGTTATTGTGGTGATGACGCTGACAATGCTTGTCTATGTGGTGCTGGGCGGGATGCGCTCTGTCGCCTGGACAGATACGTTCCAGGGATGGCTCTTTATTATCTTGCTCTGGGTTATTGTCTTCAGCACACTGGCGATCGGTTTTGGCGGCTCCCTGACCGCAGCAGTGAGCAACGTCTGGGTTAATACCAACTCGTGGTTTTCCTATCCCGGTCCGGACTACTGGGTGCCTTATCCGGCACGGCTTGGCTACCCCCTTGCTTGCGCCATTGGTTGGACTATTATGCTGCCTCACGTGTTTGTACGGGCCGGTTTTAGTGGTCAGAACCTAATCACACAGCGCAAGCTCATGAGTTATGTTCCGATCTTGCAGACACTGGTATGGACGGGCACCATGCTGATAGGCCTGCTGGGTATCGCCCTGGTACCTGGATTAGGCGCTGAAGAGACAGAACTGATTATTCCTTTCCTCATTGAAGCGATTATTCAACCCCATGGCCTTGCCCTTGCTTCTTTTCTCATGATTGGCTTCTTTATTGGTGCTGTGGCTGTGGGTATGTCCACTGCCAACTCTTTTCTCCTGGTGTCCGGTTCCATAATATCTGAAGATTTTATAGACAAAACCTTTAAACTGAAACTGTCCTATGATCAAAAAATGATGGTAGCCCGCATTGTTATTGTATTAATTGGTATCGGGAGCATGTTCCTTGCTTTTAACCCGCCCGAATTGATCTGGACATTGATCATGTTCGCCATCGCCATCGTGATGCCACTCTTTCCCGTGCTGATAGCAGCACTTTACTGGCGGCGGGCCACAGCCACAGCTGCCGTAGTGGCCTCGGTTGTGGGAGCAATCACCGTGCTGCTCACTTATTTTACCTGGGGTATTGGCTGGATGTGGTATGGGACCTTCGGTATGTTGGCATCTGCAGTGCTGGTCATTGTTGTAAGCTATATCACTCCCCAAAC
>SKTJ01000178.1 GCA_007122565.1 Syntrophomonadaceae bacterium
AAGCCCCGCCCCGATTCCCCCGCCCGGGCCGCTTCTATCGCTGCATTCAGGGCCAGCAGATTGGTCTGTTCCGATATCTCGTTGATTACCTGAATTATTTTGCCAATTTCCCCGGAACGCTGCCCCAGCTTATTGATAACTTCTTTTAACTCCCGGAAGCTTTCTTCAATAGCCCGCATCTGCTCCAGACTAGCGATCATTTCTGTTTGTCCTGATGAAGCCTTTACTGCTGTTTCTGTCGCTTCCTGCGCCATATCCTGCGAGTGAGAGCTGAGCATCTCGGTGGAAGCAGCTACCTCGTTGGTGGAACCGGCAACATCCTGAACAACAGCGTTGATATTTTCTGCGGTATCGGAAACACCTCTGGAAAGGCTTTCCACCTTGGCCGCAAGCTCTCCGATCCTGGCAACGAAATTCCTTAAATCCTCCACCATTTTTGCAACGGCACGCCCCATCAGACCAACCTCATCACTGCCGTATTCTTTTACAGCGACAGTAAAGTCTCCCCCGGCCACAGCACTGAACACCCTGGAAAGATCCGTTAAAGGCCCTACGATCCGGTTGGCGAAAATGACCGAAACCAACGCAGTAATAAGGATGGCAATAGCTAGTATGGCTAAGGCTATGGTTCTGTCCTCGTTTTGGCGGATATCATACGGTAGTGTAGGTGTACCGGCGAAAAGCATACCGATAATATTATCCTCAGCATCGCGTATGGCAGTATAAGAACCAAAGATACTGGTGGAGCCCACAATCTCCAGACGACCGGCCCAGCGTTCTCCCTCTGCCAGGACTTTTCCCAATACCTCAGGATGTTCAATAGTGGTGCCCACGGCCCGGTTGCCTTCCATATCTAGAATGGTCGTAGCAATACGTTCATTACCCTTATAAACAGTAAAATCTACGCCAAGGCGTTCTTTGATCTCGTCAAGATATTCGTTATTAATAGCCCGTCCTACTTCGATTATTCCTGCATTAGCATCCGCATAACTGGCGACAGGCCTTACTACATTAAGGATAAGGCCTTCACTTCCCATTTCAAAGCCCTCGGCCATTCTGCCGCTGCCAATCCGCATGGCACTTGTAAGAATGGCTCTTGTACTGTTATCAATGGCGGCACTCTCCGGGTTATTATAATATAAAGCATTTCCCCGGTTGTCATTTAATTGCAAGTGTGTAACTCCGTAGACATTTCTGAACATGGCACTTGTGGGGTTCAACTTATTGGCGATCAATGAACGGTTACCATCACCAAGAACGTCCATTAGTTCATGTTTCATGGAATCGCATAATGATACCAACAATTTTTCCTGATCCTCCAACAATAACTGGAAAAAAATCAACTTATCATCAATATCCTTAACGGCCTGTTCATCAATAAAACGCGCACTCCTGGAGTTTAAGACCAGGGTAATAGCAATACAAAAAACAGCTACCAAAAGGATAAAAGAAACCAACAGCTTTTTTTTCATGCCGAACTTTATTTTATATTTCCCAGTATCCACAATATTTTCGTTTGGTTTAATTTCAATTTCTTTTCTTTTGAACAGCCTTTTAACAAACATGGCATGATCCTCTCCTGCAAATTTCATAAAATTCGATATGTTAATTAAAATTATTCTTCAAATAAACCGTAAATCCTGCCAGAATAAACAAAATATATCAATTTAATCATATTTTGTATACAGAGCAAGCCCAACCAGTAAATATAGGTTGGGCTTGAAGATATTTTTATATTATTGAAATTTAAAGGTTTACAAGCGTTCCTCCACTGCCGAATAAGATCGCCGCTATAATCAGCAGACGAAAAGCCTGCCAGTATGTTATGGATCTGAGACCAAAGACGTCGGGTATGGTAATATTCCATAACCACTGAAGCAAGGCTACCACCAGGAAAAACAGAGCAATTATAGGTACAAATACAGCCAACACATTAAAATAACCTATTCCCACCATTAAGTATACCTCCCAGAATAGTCTTTTGTAGCTTACTCATATTATACTATTTTATCAGATTTTAAACATCGTCGTTGCTGAAAAAGAGGAACCAATGTGAACAGAGGTAATTTAATGGTATACTAAACGAAATAGTAAGGAAGGGCGTTGAAATATGGGTAAGACATTGGTATTGGCAGAAAAGCCATCTGTGGGCAGAGATTTGGCCAGGGTTTTAGGTTGCCAAAACAAGGGAAATGGCTACTTTGAAAGTGGCGTTTATATTGTAACCTGGGCTCTGGGCCATTTGGTTACCCTGGCAGATCCTGAAGCTTACAATGAAAAATATAAAGCATGGCGCATTGAAGATTTACCCATGCTCCCTTCCTCATTAAAGCTTGTTGTGATCAAGCAAACGGGTAAGCAGTTTAATGTCGTAAAAAGTCTGATGCATAAAAATGAAGTGCGGGAGATTGTGGTGGCCACGGATGCGGGCCGCGAGGGTGAGCTCGTGGCAAGGTGGATTATGGAGAAGGCTAATATAAAAAAACCCCTGAAACGTCTTTGGATTTCCTCTGTTACGGATAAGGCAATCAGGGACGGCTTTAAGAACTTAAAAAACGGCAAGGACTATGATAATCTTTATGCCTCTGCGGTAGCGAGGGCTGAGGCGGACTGGCTGGTGGGGATCAATGCCACGCGGGCCCTGACCTGCAAATTTAATGCCCAGTTGTCCTGCGGCAGGGTGCAAACGCCCACCGTGGCAATCATTGCCGCAAGAGAAGCGGAAATAAATAACTTCCAACCCAAAACTTTTTATGGCATTGCTGCCGCCGCCGCTGGCATCAAGCTGGTATGGCAGGATCGGCAAACAAA
>SKTJ01000073.1 GCA_007122565.1 Syntrophomonadaceae bacterium
CAGTTACTTTTTCAATGTAAGCAGTATGCCCGGCTGCGTCAAATTTCTCCTTCAGTTTTTGTGCAGCAGCATCGGTGTTACCCGTTTGGGAATAAACGATAATGCCGATTTTCATCTTCCTGCCTCCTATTCATGTGTCACCTAAAGCATCTCGCGGCGCAGCTCTTCCCCGGTTCTGCCGGATAAATAGGCAAGGGGAATGTCAAAAACAGTTTTTGCCCCAATTTGTCCTTCACTGTTCAGGCGATAGACAGCCCGTGCATACGCTACCAGCACGCTGGCTGTAAATTCGGGATTACTTTCCAGCTTGAGTGAGAACTCAATAATTTGTTTCTGCGTAGCGGCTTTCCCCGTCTGGCCGCTGCGGATCACAAAGCCCCCATGGGGCATCCGGTCATGGTTCTTTGTGAATTCTTCATCTGTAATAAATGTAACGCTGGTTTCATACTGATCAAAATAATTGGGCATGGTTTTAATAGTATGAGAGATTTTCTCCTGATCCGCTCCCGCTTCAGGCACAACGAAGCACTCCCGGGTATGCTTATCCCTGGTGCAAAGCTGGGGAGTCTCGCCATTTCTCACTTTTTCCAGTGACGTTTCCACCGGAACAGTATACTGGACAGCCTTCCTTACCCCATCAATCCTTCTGATGGCATCGGAGTGGCCCTGACTCACACCCCTTCCACAAAATGTATACTCTTCCCCCTGGGGCAAAACTGCCTCCGCCAACATCCTGTTCATGGAAAACAGTCCCGGGTCCCAGCCAATGCTGATTGCAGCAGTTTTTCCATTCGCCACGGCAGGCTCGTTGACCGCAGCATAATAATCGGGTATTTTAGCATGGGTGTCATAGCTGTCCACGGTGTTAAAAAGGCTGGAAAAATACGGCCCCTGTACGGGCAGGTCCGTGGCTGAGCCACCGCACAAAATCATCACATCAATGTCATTTACAAACTCTCTTACCATATCCACATGCAAAACCTTTACATGCTGATCATATGTTTTGACAGCTTCCGGAGCACGCCTGGTGAAAATACCAACAAGCTCCAGATCCGGATTTTGCCTGAGCGCCGCCTCAACGCCACGCCCCAAATTTCCGTAACCAACAATCCCAACTCTTATGTTCATTTTTAACCTCCTATAAAGATCTTATTTCATATATAAACGGTATTAGAACAGAAACTGTTCAGGAGTCAAAACAGGTATCCTGCACTTCGGGATATACACCTGAACAGTTACATTAAATCTTTCCTAAATTCGGAATGGGAATGTACCACTTACTGTATTTTTCCCCCCGTCGATCCTGGAAAAGGCCTGCTTCATCCGGAACCATAACGGTGGCCCGTTTGTTCACACGATGAATAAAACCCCTGTATTCTTTCCCTCCATGCCTGAAGCACACCTGATCACCCGCATTAAATCCGTACTTGGTGCAGGCAATTTCTTTTTCTGTAGGCAGATGGTGATAGCTGTCTGTATGTCCAAAAATATTCTTAGCTAACCCTTTAAAGCGTTCCTTGTGGCAACTTGATTCCCCGCAACAGTGAAGCTCAATCAGATGAACGATCTCATGTTCAAAAACCAATTGAAGCGCTTCCAGGGCATCTTTCGTATTAATGCCATTAACCTTTTTATCCCTGTGCAACTGGTTATAATTAAAGAAAAAATTAATGCCCATTCTTATTTCGTATTCCCGCTGTTCCGCAGGAAGTGCCGCCAGGTTGCGCGGGTAATTTGTCTTCCCCGCAGCGCGCGTCATCCGGGTGGAAAGGGAGAAATGGAGCCTACCGGAAAAGGATCTCTTAAAATATTCCTGCAGGAAAACAGTGTCATATAGCTTAAATAACTGTTCCAAATCGGAATTGGCAATGCGATTTATGGTGCCATCGGTAATATGAGGGGAGCGGGAAATCAGTGTTTTTCTTATCGTCGCTCTCTTTTGTGTAATTTCAGGAGGAGGATAATGTATGTTTAACAGGTTTTTATGTTGCATATTTGCTGATACTCCCCAATCCCCGGTTGTTATCAGTCCAGAGCCATAGATTGATTATTACTGTCAATGAAACCAACGCTTACGGAACAATTAAACAGGTTCTTTAATACTTGCGCCAATTCATCCCGGGCTGCTATTACTGAATCGTAATTGTGATTAATAAAGCAATCTATGGGAAAAAAGATGTGGCTGCTCTCTGCATTAATTTTACCTGCTTCACTCTGTCTCCAGATCCATCTTCTCGTTTTAACGTTGTGCCCACTTGCATATATCAATTCACCCGGTGCCAATAATTCCGGCTCCGCCGCGCCAAAGGGAATGAAGCTATCGCCGTCCACGGAGAAACGGACAGTGATATCATCATTTAGCAAGGATAGGTCATGGGCACCAATTGGCAGTATGTATTTTATGGATATGGCATTGGCTAAATCAACAATATTGTTTATGCCCGGCAGTTGACCCTTTTTTACAATTCTGCTGATTAATGCTTCCACAGAGGGTGCAAACTTATTTGGATTAAATCCCAACTTTAGAAATGCATTGCGGTAAGGAACTATTCTGGGATGCTCCTTGATATTCTCATTACTTAATTGTTCACTAATATCTCTGATGCTTTTTTCCAGCATGTCCTGAATCACATGCTTATTTATTATATTATCAATCCCCCCGGCCACAACCACACCAAAACACACGCTCTCCAATTTATCAAATACATTTTCCTCCACTACGAAGCGCATAGAACCCTCCAGATATTTTTTTATACTGCCGCCGTTATTGTCCCAATAACAACTTAAATTCCATATTA
>SKTJ01000012.1 GCA_007122565.1 Syntrophomonadaceae bacterium
AAATATAACTGAATACCGGAAAAAGATCAGGAATCTGCAGTATTGTTTTACATTGAACGCAGGAAGAACGAGGGCTGATTAACGATTTGCCCCGTGGATAACGGTAGACAACCACGTTAAGGAAACTGCCGATTAACAGTCCAATTAGAAAAATAAAAATTAATATTAAAAAGTGAAACGTCAAAACAGAATCCATTAAACCACCCCCTCCAATGCCTCCCGGCGGGCGGTTAAAGATCCCGCCCCCACGATCCTCCTGCACCCTGTAAACTGGGACCAGCTCCTATTTAAGCTGTCCGCGGCGGCGCAGCGTGAAGAGGATGATTTTCTCCACCTGCCGCACTAATCTGGTTCCAATAAATTCTTGTTTTTTCAGCGGCCGTACCAGGATGGTATAAAGCCCCAGGCGGTTGCCGCCCAGGATGTCGGTAAAAACTTGGTCCCCCACCACGGCTGTCTGAGATTGTTTGAGCTTCATCATGCGCATGGCCTTGCGAAAAGCACGGCGGCGCGGCTTCACTGCCTGCCAGATAAAGGGGATATCGAAACTCCCGGCCAGTGTTTTAGCACGTCGGGGATGGTTGTTGGAAACAATACAAACTGACAACCCTGAATCTTTTACTTTACTTAACCATTCCACCGCTTTTGGAAATTCGGCATCTTCGTTCCAGGGTACCAAGGTATTATCAAGGTCCACAATGATTCCTTTAATTCCCATATGTTTTAAAGCGTCAAGATCTATCTTGTGCACGCTGTTTACATACAGGCGCGGGCATAATATTTGCATCAACTATTCATCTCCTGAAAGCGATTCTGCTTAATTATAATATAGCTTTTCCAATAAATTATTATTAACAAGTACCCTTTGTAAGCTTGTCCTCTTATATTCTAAATACATTTCGTCAATAATACCATATTCCCTTTTTTTTTACTCACATTCCAGCTTTTCTCTTGATTTCTTTAGTGGCATTCCCGTTCCGGCTCTGTGCAAGTCTGGGTCTGATAGCCATCTAATGCAAATTCGTCGGCGATTTTAGAAATAATTTTCTTTTCGATACGGGAAACATAGGAACGGGAGATTTTTAGTTCAGCCGCTACTTCTCGCTGGGTATGCCGCCTCCCGTTAAGACCATACCGCATGAGCAATACCTTACGCTCCCGCGATTTAAGTTTGGCAATCACCCGTTGCAATTTTTCATTGAGAATAATCGACTCCACCGCATCCAAAACCACATCGTGATTACTTCCCAGGACGTCCTCCAGTGTTATTTCATTACCGTCTTTGTCAATGCCGATGGGATCATGCAGGGAGATATCCTGTTTTGTTTTTTTACGCGACCGGATGTGCATGAGGATCTCGTTTTCCACACAGCGGGCCGCATAGGTGGCCAGCCGGGTGCCCCGCCCTGTGTTGAAAGTATTAATCGCCTTGATCAAACCGATAGTCCCGATGGAGATGAGATCTTCCTTATCTTCGCCCGTGTTTTCAAATTTCTTGGACACATGGGCTACCAAGCGTAGGTTATGCTCGATCAAAACCTGCTTGGCGTGTTGATCTCCCTGCCCCAGAAGCTCCAGGTACTTTTTCTCTTCAGCTCCGCTCAGGGGTTGGGGAAAAGATTCACTGGTTATGTAAGAAACGAGGAGCATTATGCCCCGCAGCATTGTTGCTGCCGCTGCTAAAATAGCTAACATCCCTTCCATCCCCACCTTTCAAAAAGAATCACTGTATAATTATATGGGGATTAAGGGGATTTGGTGCGTGTCCCAATAAAATTTCGTAAGTCAGAAGTCATGTCAGAACGCCTAAATGGACATTTTTATCACTTCTTCCTGGTTGATTAAATACAGGTATGTTTCTTTTACTGGTTCTTTGCGGATCTGTTGTATGGCATGGGCGTAATAGTTAAGTTGACTGCGGTAACGCTTCTCGGGAGGCTCTGCCGCCGCGCCTTTATTGCCAATGCACTTATAATCGATGAGCACCAACCCATCTTCCTCCTGAAAAAGACAATCGATCACACCCTGGACAAAGACCTGTTCTTCTGCATCCTGCCAGTCCGGGAAAAGCTGTGAAGCCGGAAGGGTCAATGTAAAGGGGAGTTCGCGCCAGGTCTTAAGGGCTGCAATCAGCCGCTGTCCGAGGGGGTTTTGAAAAAATGAGGCTATTATGCGGGGGTCCACCATATCCCGTTCCTGTGAGGTTAACTGTTCCCGGTTGACCATCTCACCCAGTTGCTGCACAATGGATATTTCATCCAGTTGCCGGTTCAGATTAATACACTGCATCACGATGTGGTAGGCCGTTCCCCGCTCTGCCACACCCGGTTCTGTCCCGGCCAGGAAGCGGGGGCTACTTTGAACGTTAAGATGATATGTTTCGCTCCAGTGCGGTTTTTCTCCATCTACGCCTTGGAAACCGGCGTTCTGCAAACGCTGCAGGGTGGAAACGGAAAGCTTGGCAAAATGGTTGGTTGCGGCCCTGTGTGGATAGGACCATTCCAAACGCCGGGCAATCTCTTTTTCCCAGTTCAGAGAGGTGCTTACCGGTTCCAGACGATCAAGTTCGGGTAGCTGCTTCATTATTTCTGAAGTTGCCGTTTCTTTAAAGGCTGTTTCTGCGGCACATAGGGAGGCGGCGCTGATAATCTGCATTTGCCAGGCAGATGGCTCCGCGGAAAATATATGAAGCTGTTGCGGCTCCCGGGCCAACTGCCGCAAAAGTTTCGCCTGAGGATGTCGTAACATTGCCGGTCCCAGCCAGTCCATGAAACTACGCGCTGCCCCCCGTTCAAAATCAGGTAGCAGCAAATCGTGCTCCCGCGCCTGCTGTTCCCATTGCTCCACTTTTGCTCCCATGTCCCGTAATGCAGTAACGAGTACTAATTTTTGTTCAGCCCGCGTCAGAGCTACATAGAGTATGCGCATCTCCTCGGCCAGCAACTCCAGACGCAGCTGTTTTTTTAACGCAAACCAGGGAAGAGTAGGATAGATTATACGCAACTCCGTATCGATAAATTTCGGTCCGAAACCCAGCTCCTTGTGCAAGAGAAAATCACGCCCCAGCTCCTGTAAGTTGAATTGACGGGAAAGGCCCGCCACAAAGACTACAGGAAATTCCAGTCCCTTGCTCTTGTGTACCGTAAGGATGCGCACCACGTCCTCCTGTTCCCCTAAGGCACGGGCTGCACCCAGATCGCCACCCCGCTCACGCAGACGCTCCACAAAGTGTAAGAACCGGGAAAGGCCGCGAAAAGAGGTGGCCTCGTACTGTCTGGCCCGGTCATAAAGGGCACGCAGATTGGCCTGCCGCTGTTTTCCACCAGGCATCCCACCCAGCATATCGTAGTAACCGCTGTCACCGTATAGTTGCCAGATCAGGGCACCGAGGGATTGTTGCCGCGCCTGCTCCTGCCAGCAGTTCAGCGCTTCCAGAAATGAGCACATTTTTTCGTGCAATGGACCGAAACCGGAGTCAGTATCGGAAACCTCTGCCGTACCGACGGAAGTGACAAAGGCCTTTACAGCTTCATAGTAGGGAGCATAGGGGGCGGCGATGCGTATTTGGGCCAACTCCTCTCCCCGCAGGCCCACCAGGGGTGAACGGAGCACTGCAGCCAGGGAGATATCCTGATAGGGGTTGTCAATCACCTTTAACAGAGCGAGCATCACCTCCACTTCCGTGGCGGCAAAATATCCCGTGGCCAGTTCCGCATATGCGGGGATGCCGCAACGCTGCAATTCCTCCAGAATCACCGGCGCACAGTTTTTATAGGAGCGGAGCAGGATTACCATGTCCCGGTAGGCAGGTGGACGATACTCTCCTGCTTTTTTATCGTATATGAACAGAGGTTCTCCTTCCCCCTCACCACGCATTTCTCTGATACGGCGGGCGATTAACTTTCCTTCCAGAGCGGCAAGCTCCCACTCCTCCTCTGCTCCCATTTCCGATGCCGGGGCTCCTTCAGCTGCGCCCCCCTCTTCTGATTCCATTACGCCTGTCTCATGTTCATCAGCCTCACTGCCCCCCTGTTCCCCGGGATCAGTCAGCGAAAGGAGCAGCATTTCTGCAGCATAGGGATTATCCACTGTGTCGGCACAAATGGATTCATCATCTTTTGCCTTTCCAACCTTCCAACCTTCCAACTTTCCAGTTTTTATATTTTCGGGATATACAGCACCGTAGCGCAGCCATGCATCATGGTCGTAGTCAACCTCGCCCACATTTTCATCCATGAGCTGGCGGAACAGATAATTGACTGCATCAATCACTTCGCAGCGGCTGCGAAAGTTGTAAGTCAGGGGAATCACGTCCCCCGGGAGGGCGCCACTGTTAAAACCGCGCAGTTTTTGCAAAAAGAGTTCCGGTTCGGCGAGGCGAAAACGGTAGATGCTCTGCTTAACATCGCCGACCATGAACATATTCCCCGGTTCGTCCCGGGAAACGAGAGTGATGATGCTTTCCTGGAGCTGGTTGATGTCCTGGTATTCGTCCACCATTACGCAGTCAAAACGCTCCCGGTATGCCTGCGCAGCCACCGAGGGCAGACACTGCCCCGGCGCAGATTGGGGATCGCGCAGAATCTGCAGGGCAAAATGCTCCAGGTCGTTGAAGTCAGCCACTCCCCGCTCGCCCTTGAGGGAAAGATAGCGCTGGTGGAAGTCCAGCACCAACTCCACCAGGATCTGCATCAGTGGAGCAAGGAACTGCAGTTCAGCCTCCTGCTCTTCCAGGGTGCGGGAGAATAGTTGTTCCTTTAAGTTTGCCAGATCTTTTTTACAGCGGTCCCGCAGCGTTGTTGTTTTTTTGCGCAGGGTATCATCATATGCTTCTTTGGAGCAGGGTTTGAGCCTGACAAAGCTGATCTGCTGCACAGCCCGGGAGAGTTCCTCCCAGGAGTTATAAGTAGCCTGCAGTGCCTCATCCAGCATCAGGAGTTCCGATTCTATGTTTTCCCGGTATGGAGTCGGTCCCGTGGGCCTGCCTGTGATCTCCAGTGCGAGCTGCAGCAGCCTTATCTGTTTAGTCAGTTCCCAGCGGCAGTCCTCCTGCAGGATCTTGAGCCAGGGCTGCAATCCCCCCTCGCTCTGATGCGGGGAATGAAATGCAGCAGCCTTTTCCTGCAGCCATGCCTGCGGCGCAGGGTGGCTTAAGGAAAAACGGTAAAGCCTCAGGATCAGATCCTGCAGCGGTTGGTCTCCACGCACGCTGCTGCGGCTTTCCACCAAGTGGTAAAAAGGGCTGTCCAGTTCCTGCCCGGCATAGTATTCTTCCAGGAGATCTTCAAGCAAATCCTGCTGCAGTAAAAGGGCCTCCCCTTCATCAAGCATGCGAAAAGAGGGATCCAGATCGATAAGATGATAATATTCCCGGATCACTTCCAGGCAAAAAGAGTGGACTGTGCTGATCTGTGCTTTATTCAACAGCAACAACTGGCGACGCAGGTGGGTTGCTCGGGGATCCCGGCGAATTTTTTCTTCCAGGGCGGCGGCCAGGCGTTTACGCATCTCAGCGGCAGCGGCATTCGTAAATGTAACTACCAACAGACTGTCCACCGCCAGCGGTGCATCGGCATCACTAATTTGTTCGAGGAGACGCTTGACCAGCACCCGTGTTTTTCCCGCACCGGCGCCGGCTGTTACGAGGATATTGTCCCCGTCCTGCTGAATCGCCTGCCACTGTGCATCGGTCCAGCTCTCTTCCCCGGGGGGTCGCGGGGAGAGTGTTTGCTTTTTATCAATGTGCTCCTTATGCTCCATATGTTCCATAGCGAGAAATCGCTCCCATCATGAGTAACAGTTGGAAAGTTGGAAAGCCAGGCAGTGTTTCGTATGGGTCATTGCGAGCCGATATTTGCGCTTTTGTCATTACGAGCCGCAGGCGCGGCAATCTTGCACAACCTGGGACCGCCGCCTCGTCGGCGCTCCTCGTGATGACAATAACGGGAGTATTTTTTAGCTTTGATTTGGAAACTCCACACTGCTTCCGAGTAAGCGGAAGCAATTTTCTTTTAGCAGCAGGTCAAATTGGCAAACAGGCTTGTAGAGACAGTATGTACAGGCTTTTTTTTGGCCCAGCTTGAAGGGGCTGATGTCCAGGCTGCCTTGCAGGATTCCTGTTGCCGTTTCAGCCACCAGGGAACGGATGTGATGGCGGAGTTGCTCGAATTCTGCGGCCGTTAAGAGGGATTTAACGCGATAAAGTTCCCCCTTCTTACTCAACCCTGCCGGAATTATTTTGGAATGGCCGGACTGGAGCTCATTGTCCATTAATTGCACTACTGCCGGCTCGGCAAGTATTTTGCCTTTGAGTTTGAAGAGCTTAAGCAGTTCTGCCTCAATGTTGTCCGGCGTGCAGGGGCCGCTGCTGCGCAGCAGCGGATCGAAAACGCGGAAATAAAACATACCCGCCGGCATGATCGCTGCGTCAGGGTTAACCGGGGATTGAAAAAGCAGCGCAGCGTTGGTAAGGGCCGCATCCAGGTAGAGGAGCAGTTGCAGGGAGAGGCCGTGAAACACCTCCACAAGGCTTAGATCCGTGGCACCGGACTTGTAATCAATTACGCGCAGGTATAGATTGTCCGCGGCGGAACGGGCGCCGTCCACACGGTCAATGCGTCCCACAACGTCCACCGGTGAGCCATCGGGCAGGGTCAGGCTTAAAGGAGGCAGTTCATTATCCCTGCCAAAACCTATTTCCACGGCAAGGGGTTTGAATGCGCTACGGCGGTCGTGCTCAGCAAGGTAAAGGACGGCTCGTCCCACTGTCTCTTCCATTTTTTTTGCCAGGTGATTGTAGCGGCGGGAACTGAGCAGGATTTCCCGCTGCATGCGGGGCAACAGTTTTTCCACTTCTGTGGAAACCAGGTGCAACAGCTCGTCCCCTTTGCAATCACTCCAGTGCCGCTGCTGCTCCTGCAGGACGCAAGCCACATTACGCAGCGCCACATGGAAAAAGCGCCCCATATCGGGAGCCTCAAGCCCATATTGGGCACGCTGCTGCAAGCGCAGGCCGTAAGCAGCAAAATGGGCAAAGGGACAAAAACGGAAACGTTCAAGGCGGGAGGCACTTGCCTGCAGCCGGGATCCGTACAGCTTGCGGCTTGTCTGCACAGTCAGTGCCGTTTCAACGTTGCGGAAATAAAGCCCCCCGAGCAGGCGCCTGAGTGCTTCCTTCTCCCCGCCGCAGACATACCAGTTGTAGACTTCCCACCAGAGGGGGTGCAGAGATTTACCATCCTTCCAGCGGCCCAGTTGTACGGCTAAATGGGAAAGGGTCTGCCGGGGATGGAAGACAAAGGGAAGCACAGAAGCAGCGGCAGCTATTTCATCTTCCCCTGTTTCCGCAGGAGAATAGTTATCCCCGGGCGGCTCCACGGCCGGCATTTCTTCCACCAGACCGGGAAATAACTCCTGCAGGCGGGTAAAGAGCATAGAGGGCAACAGGGCCCTTCCCTCCGCATCAGCAAGAGAATAACTGACCCACAGCCGATCCCTTGCCCGGGTCAGGGCTATGTATATTAGGAATTCCTCGTCCAGAAGGCGCCGCTTAGGACCGGGAGAGAGGGGGAACCCCTGAGCCTGAAGCGTTTCCCGCTCCCGTTCTGAAAATATTGCCTCCCCACCGGGACGGGACGGCAGCACCCCATCATTCACTCCCATCAGAAAGAGCGCCCGTAATTTACCGGGCCTTGTCCGTTCCAGATTGCCCACGAGCACCTGATCCAAAGACGGTGGTACCAACCCGAGGCGCAGGGAACTCAGGCCTGCATCAATCAAGCGGGCAAAGAAAGTGGCATTAACCTTCTCCTCTCCCATAATCTCCACAAGCTGATCCATAAGATCGAGAATCCCCTGGTAAACCTGCTCCTGCTCGCGGGATTTTTCCGGCTCACCCTTTTCCCGGGCCTGTGCCGCGGCAAGCTGTAGTTGTTTACCGGCGGAGACCACCTCCAGTAATGCATAAAGGACTTTTACCCGCTCCTTCACCAGGGTGGCAGCCCGGAAACCGTCCTGAAAACGTAAAAGGGGCTCGCTAAAGATACGCCGCGCCCGGTCAATCTTTTCAAGGAAGGCCGTTTCGTTTCGGGATGGATCGGGATCCTCTTGTTCGAGAGTATCCCTTTTTGTATAGTTCCATGCTTGCTCACTGCGCCAGTGGGATCCCCTGATCCCGAAGGCGAGGACATAGTTTTCCAGCATGGCTGCCCGGTCACGCCAGCGTTGGCGCTGCTCCCCTTCCGTGAGCACGGGGAAAAGAAATCCACTCTTAATACAGCGAAAAACAGCCTCAGGGTGCCAGTTGCCGTTAACTACTTCCAGCGCTGAACGAATGAATTCCACCAGGGGATGATGCAAAACCGTGCGCTTCTGATCAAGGAATAAAGGAATACCGTAATCCTGAAACACGGGGACGATCAAATCTTCATACTGCTCCAGGTTGTGAGCCACAACAGCTATTTCCCGGAAACGGTAATGATCATCCCGCACCAGTGTGACAATTTCACGTGCCACCGCCTCCACTTCGCTGCGTCGCCCTGGTGCCGCCACCAGATGGATGGGCGGAGACCAAGCATTAGCATTTTCATCAGGGGAAAAAGGGATGGCTGGAAAGCTGTGCAAGTGTTGCTCCAAATGAGCAAGGGGTAGATTGTTTTTGAAGCGGGGCATCAGGGCCGAATCTTTTTGCGGTAAAACCGTCTGCGTGGCAGCAATGCCGCATGTGGCAGCCAGGTGGTGCAAGTGTTGACAGGTAACGGCCGAATTGTAGAAAGGATTGAGCTCGTCCACTGTTTCCCCCTGGGGATAATCCCTCTCCAGGCAAAGGGTTAGCGTCATCTTTCCGGACTGCCGCAGGAGGGATTCCAGCACAAGAAACTCCAACTGGGTAAAGCCGTAAAAACCGTCCACCCACACTAGGGCCCCCCGGGCAAAAAAAGACTGGGGCAGTTTTAGTGCCATCATCAAAAGTGTATCTTCAGCATCCACGTAGTGGGTACAAAGTTCCTGCTCCGCTTCTTCCATGATTAGGGCAACTTCCTGCAGTTTTTTCCCCAGCAGTCCGCCGGCCCCCGGCGCTTCTGTTTGCCTGCTCCATGCTTCTTTTAATTGAAATACGGAGATGCGGGCGCGCCGCAGTTCATTGTAGAGAAGGACCAGGTCATGCATGAGCCCAGGTTTCTCCCCGGCATGGCGAAATATCGCCAAAGATGATTTATGTCTTTCCAGGACTTTACGGAGCACCATTCCTTTGCCCGCATCGTCAATATAAAGGCGCCGTCCGCCTCCCGTCTCTTGTAAGATGCGCCAAGCGAGACGACGGAAGCTGAGGACCTGGGCACGCATTGTCCCCCCCAATCCCGGCAGGGAAGCCAGGGCATACTCGGCCTGAAAGGCCGCCTGTTCGGGCACAAGGTAGATCAGGGACGGCCCGTCCTGCCCCCGGCGCAGTTCCGCTTCCATCTCCTGCAGGCAGAGTGCAGTTTTGCCGCTCCCCGCCCGCCCCAAAAGCAGACGCAATGTCATGGGAAACCTCCTGTGGAAATACAGTCGAAAGTCAAGTAGTTTAAAGAAAAATGAAAAAGAAAAAGATAACCCACATAATAGACAAAAAAAAGCGAACAAAGAAGGGACACATAAAAAGAGTTGGAGCTTTTCCTGCGGGTGGGGGCAGCGCCCCTACGTTAAAAATTGAAGCTGCAACGGTATGCCCCTTGCCTAGGGCAGACAGGGTCTTCCGCCCTTGTACATCAAGAAGGTTCACCTTTTCAAAAATTTATCCATTAAAAGGTGGCCATAGGGTAAATAGGAGCCTTTTTGGGCCACCGCTTCGCAAAAGGTGGCGTCAGGGTTGGTTTTTTCGGTTTCACCTTTATAAATACAATAAGGAACCGCTTCTGATGTGTGTGTGCGCAGCGCTAGCGGGGTGGGATGGTCGGAGAGGACCATCAGCCTGCTTTGGGGAAAATCACTAAGCCCGCGCAGCACTTCCCCCACCACTTTTTCATCAATCTCTTCGATCGCTTTAATTTTTGTTTCCAGGTCACCCTGGTGTCCCGCCTCATCGGGAGCTTCCACGTGCACAAAAACAAAGTCCAGGCCTTCCTGCAGTTTTTCCAGTGCTTTTATTGCTTTTCCGCGAAAATCAGTATGTATATTTCCTGTGGCTCCCGGCAGATGCACTGCCTCGAGCCCGGCACAGAGGCCCAGTCCCTTGATTAGGTCCACGGCGGAGATAACAGCACCACTGAGTCCGTATTTTTTGACGAAACTATCCAAGCTCGGCTTTCTTCCCTGTCCCCACAACCAGATGGAATTGGCCGCCTTTGCCCCCCGGGCCAGCCGCTCACGGTTTACCGGGCTCAGGGGTAATAATGCATGGCTTTCCTCCATTAAAGCAAGAAGTTTTTCTCCATCCTCACCTGCAGGCAGGTAATTGCCGATGACCTTACCATAGATATCATGGGGTGGTGTCTGGTCAAAATTTTGCGGTCCGCTGCGCCAAACCATGAGATGGCGGTAGCTGATGCCCGGATAAAAATGAAATATCCCGTTACCGAGCCTTTTTGCCAATTCATCTATGAGCACATGCGCCTCCTCCGTTTCAATCT
>SKTJ01000230.1 GCA_007122565.1 Syntrophomonadaceae bacterium
GCAGATTCTCCCCCCATATGTAACAACGTACCGCTTGTCCATCGTAAAGGGAGATGGTGGTAATGTGGTCGTTACCCCTCCCCAGCCCTGTAGTCTCAATATCAAGATATGCCGTTTCCGGTTGAAACCGGGCAAAAAGGCGCCACTTTTCCCGGGAGGAAAGAAGCGTGGCAAAATAACGGGCATTACCTTCCTCCAGGTTTTCCCGGGAACGGGCAAGCTGCTCTTCCACACTGAAAAGACGTCTTCTGCCCGGCAATAATTGGCGTTGCGCCGCCACCTGCAGCTCTTGCCAATCCCTAATCCCTTCCTGCCAGAATAATTTTTCTGTTTTGTCTCCCACTCCGTGCAGATGGAGAAAAGTATGCTCCAGCACTGTCTTACTCCCCTTTCATCTCTTCTAACAATTGCAGCACCCGCTCTTTAATCTCATTGCGCACTACACGAAAGGATTGTAAAACTGCCGCTTCATTTCCTTCAGCTTTTGCCGGATCCGCAAGGGGCCAGTGCCGCTTCTCTGCTTTTCCAGGAACAACCGGGCAGCTTTCACGGGCATCACCGCAGAGAGTGATGATCAAATCCATATCCTTAAGCAGAGCCATGCTGAGGGCATCGGAACTTTGAGCTGAAATATCCACCCCAGCCTCACCCATTACCTGAACCGCCAGGGGATTCACACCAGCCGGAGCAATCCCTGCACTGCAAACATTTATCAGGTCTTTACCGAAATGGCGCCCGAAACCCTCGGCCATCTGGCTGCGGCACGAATTGCCCGTACAGAGGAACAATATTTTTTTCTTATCCATTTTTTATGCTCCTCTAACAGTTCTCTTTGTCTTCCGGTCTAGTCATGGTTGCGCAATTGCAAGCCGCCAGTGCATCAAGGAAACGGCGGCCAACCCGCCAAATATCCCCCGCCCCCATGGTAATTACTATATCTCCAGCGCGGGCGATTTGCTGCAGTGCAGCGACAAGTTGCTCTTCGCCGGAAAGGAAATGCACACCCCGGTGTCCCTGCCCTTGTAATTGTCCAGCCAGCTTGTCGGCAGAAATCCCGGGGATGGGATCCTCACCCGCAGCATAAATATCATCCAGCAGTAGTATGTCAGCCCCGTGGAATGCTTCCAGGAATTCAGACCAGAGAAAGTTTGTCCGGGTGAAGCGATGGGGCTGAAAAACGCAAATAATGCGCTTTCCGCTCTGGCGTGCTGCCTCTAATGTGGCTTTGATTTCCGTAGGGTGGTGTGCGTAATCATCCACCACCATAATATTATCTGTTTCCCCCACAATTTCAAAGCGACGCTTCACTCCGTTAAAGAAGCGCAGCCCCTCCTGCATACTTTGCAAGTCCATACCACAGCAGTGGGCTGCGGCCATCGCCCCCAGAGCATTAAGGACATTATGCTTCCCCGGAACCTGCAGGGAAAATTCCCCTATGTATTCATTCTGTTTATAAACGGCAAAACGGGTTCCCAGTCCATCCAGAACCACCTTGCCGGCTCGGATATCCGCTATTTCATTAAATCCATACGTTATCACGGCAGGACGGATCTGCGGGCGCAATTCCCGCAACTTGGAATCATCAGCACAAAGCACCGCTGTTCCGCCCTGCTTTACGTTATTAATAAAAACAACATAAGAAGCGATCAGACGGTTATAATCCCCATCGTAATGCTCCAGATGATCCGGCTCGATGTTGGTAACAACAGCCACCTCCGGATTATAACGTAAAAATGAATGGTCGCTTTCGCAGGCTTCCGCCACCACAAACCGGCCTTTACCCATCCGGGCGTTACCCCCGAAAAAGGAAACCTCCCCACCGATAATGGCCGTGGGGTCGAGCCCCCCTTTTTCCATAAGCAGTGCAGCCATGGCCGTAGTGGTTGTTTTTCCGTGGGCTCCGGCAACAGCAACCCCGCCCATTTCGTTGAAAACGGCAGCCAAAAGTTCCGAGCGGTGCCATACCGGCAAATTCCGTTCATGGGCCAACTGCAGTTCAGGATTGTGCGGGGGGATAGCCGTGGAATATATCACCAGCTCGGCATCCCCGAGCTGCTCCGTCCGGTGCCCCAAAAAAACCCTGGCCCCGGCCTGCTCCAGCAACCGTGTGAGCCCACAGTCCCGCAAATCTGAACCGCTCACGCTGTAACCACCCTGCAACAGCACAAAGGCCAGGGCACTCATGCCGTAGCCACCGATTCCAATAAAATGTACCTTTTTTATTTTAGAAAGCAAAAATACCCCTTCTCTCTATCCATAATCCCTACCCCTTCCCTTAGCTCCAACAAACAGACCCTTATAACATATTCGCTCTGACACGAGTGTGTGATTATCCGGTCCCGACATCCTATTTGCGTTGCGTCAGGGAACTGTCATTAATCCATCCATAGTTATGTAAATAAAAAAAGTGGTTCTAAAGCACTGATCAGTAGCATATAATACTAGGATAACAAGTTTCCCACAACTTAATCCACAATATCCACATAGTTTTCCACACAAAAAAGCCTGCAATTACTTGCGCCATCCAACCTATCCACAAATATAGTCATAGGTTACATAAATCAGTAAACTAGACACCTTCCAATCCGAGGTTGGAAACAGCATTAAGAGCCGGGGAAGCAACGCGCCCCCGGCGCAGATTATAGTAACCTGCAGCGCCAATCATGGCCCCGTTATCCGTACAAAGCTGTGGCGGTGGAATAACAACCTCGACCCCTTCCCCATCCATGCGGCGGCGCATGCGGCGGCGCAACTCGCTATTTGCAGCTACTCCGCCGGCCAGTAAAAGCTGCTTTACGGGATGCTGCCGTACTGCAAGTGCTGTCTTCTCCACCAGCACATCAACCACAGCGTCCTGAAAAGCAGCGGTCAGGTCCTCCAGCTTCACCGGGCGTCCCTGTTCCGTTTCGCGGCGGATGCAATTTAACACGGCTGTTTTTAACCCACTGAAACTAAAATCCAGCTTTCCATCCTCGCCCATAAGGGCGCGGGGAAAAGTAAAAGCAGAATTATTGCCCCGTTGCGCCAGATCTTCTATGGCCGGTCCACCGGGAAAACCAAGTTCCAGAGCCCGGGCCACCTTATCAAAAACCTCGCCGGCTGCATCGTCCCTCGTGCGACCAAGTACGGACAGTTCGCCGTGATCCCGCATGTGAATGAGGGAGGTATGCCCGCCGGAGACAACCAGGCAGAGTACGGGGAAATTGATCGAAGCACCTGTAAGAAAATTAGCGTAAATATGTCCTTCCAGATGGTTTACGGCAATCAACGGCACATCAAGGGCGTAGGCGAGGGCCTTAGCTGTGGAAACACCCACCAGCAGCGATCCCACCAAACCAGGGCCATGAGAAACAGCGATCCCCTCCAGTTCACTGAAGGTCACCCCCCCTTTGGCCAGAACCTCATCGATGATTGGGTTAATCGTTTCGAGGTGGCGGCGGGAGGCAACCTCCGGCACAATCCCACCAAAACGACGGTGCAGATCGTTTTGCGAAGAGATGATATTGCTGAGGATATGGCGCCCGTTAAGCACCACAGCTGCCGCTGTATCGTCACAACTACTCTCCAGTCCAAGGATCAGAGTACGGTGCGGCATGAAACAAAACACTTCCTTTCGCTTAAACATTAACCTCAACCATTAAGTATATCAATTGGATACATTCACCGCCAGGGGATGCCCCTTCACTGTACTAAGACTCCGCCGGGCTGAAATCCCGTGTCATTATTAACGCATCTTCATCAAGGTAATATTTTTTCCTTATCCCCTTAATTTTAAAACCATATTTTTCGTAAAGGGTGCGGGCTGCCCCATTGGAATCCCGCACTTCCAGAAATACCTGGCAAGCCCCCAACTTGTATGCCGCCTCCATCAGAGAGGTTAAAAGAGCGCTCCCAGTCCCTGCCCGGCGATAGTCGGGATGGACAGCAAGCGTAGTTATATGAGCCTCACCGAAGAGCACCCATGATCCGGCATAACCGATTACCTGCCCATTTTTACCTGTACCGGCTACAAGATAGCAGGCGTAGCCGTTGTCGCGCAGTTCCTTTTCAAAAGAGGCGCGGGACCAGGGATAAGGGAAAGAAGAATGTTCTATTTCCATAACCTGGTCAATATCGTCTTTCGTCATCTTCCGGATCTCCAGGGGCAGCACCTATGCTTCGACTCCTTTCTGCTTTTCCAACAAACGCCGCTGAGCTTCCGGGAGGCGAAGGTAAAAAGGCTTAAGGGCATACAGAGGAGTGGGCCCTTCCTTATGCCAGGTCACAAAAGCCCGCTGCAAGACTGAGGAGGCGCGGTTCAGGGATGCGGAAAGAGGCATCTCCCGGTATTGTTCAGGGAGGGCCGGCTCGAGTACCTTGCGGAATGCGGGCAGGTTATCCCCAAGAAAAAATACTTCATCCCCATGGGATTTAAGACGCCGTGCCAGCTCCACCAGGGATAGGGCCTGGGGCGGTTCCACTTCCTCCAGGTCAGGACCGCCACCCCGGTAGACAGCCGTATAAACCTGTTCCCGGCGAGCATCCAGAAGTGGACAGAGCAGGGCAGGATAGGAGGCACCGATACCAGCAAGCGCTTCCAACGTATTAACGCCGATCAGGGGAATACCCAGTCCTTGGGCCAGCCCACGGGCCGTGGCCACGCCAATGCGGATACCCGTAAAAGATCCGGGGCCCACCGCTACGGCGATCCCCTCCAAATTACTGCGATCAACATCGCTGTCTTTCAATAAGGAAATTACCAGGGGCATCAACCGTTGAGAGTGGGTTTTTTTTATATTAAGCAGGTATTCAGCAAGGAGCTTCCCTTCTTCTCCCACGGCTACACTGCAAACCGTTGTAGTGGTATCCATCGCTAAAAGCAGCACTGCTTGCTCCACTCCTTTAAAAATTCCATATTTTCATCACCCCGCAAACTAACATAAAGGAGACGCTCATCCTCGCCGCCTGTTTCGTTCCGGGTGATCGTGATTTCCAGTCTGGCCGGTGGCAGGGCACGGGAGAATTTTCCCGCCCACTCCACCAGAGCCACCCCTTCACTATAGAAATACTCCTCCAGTCCGAGGGCATCCAATTCATCCTCTTCATCGAGGCGGTAAAAGTCGAAATGATAAAGATCAAGCCGTCCCCGGTAAACATTCATAAGCACAAAGGATGGGCTGGTAACCAGTTCCCGTACCCCAAGCCCCAGGCCTACACCCTGGGCGAAAACCGTCTTTCCTGCTCCAAGCTCACCGTTCAGTGCAATAATCGTACCCGGTGGAACGATCTCTCCCAGCCGCCGCCCCATCTCCCTGGTCTCCTCGCTGCCCGAACTTTTCAATATGAACAAATACTCACACCCTGTCAAAATATCTCACTTCTAAATAATATAATATCTTTGCTTTAATTCTAACGGCAATACAAATATTTTGCAAATAAGTTATAATATTTATGTGTACATTTAACTGTTAATAAAAGTTTCGGAGGGGATAATTAAATAAAGGAGGGAAAAACATGAGGGCACGACAACTTAAAGGATTCCCCATAATTGACCTGGAAAGTGGCGTTATGATCGGCCGTGTGCAGGATCTGGCAGTTGACCCCGCAAGAAAAAAAGTAGTTGCGCTGGTGGCCGGAGAGAAGGGCCTGTTGAAAGGTAAAGGGAAGTTAATCCCGTTTAGCAAGGTACACAGCATCGGCAGAGATGCCGTCACTGTCAGGGGCGAGTTGGAACAAAACAGTGGTGATAAAGCTACAGAGCAATTAAAACCCTATTCTTTCCTCGGGAATAGCGTAATCAGCAGTAGCGGCGATTACATCGCCAGGGTACATGACTATTCCTTCTCAACAGAAACAGGTGAACTGGACCGCCTGCTGTTGCATGACTTAAAAGAACCAGACAAAAAGGACTGGGAAATTTGCTTGCTGATGGAAGGGGTGCACAGCCTGGGCCGGGACTATATCATTGCCGCTACGGGTTTCGGTGCGTATTTACGGGAGGCACCTGACAGAGAACCGGTAGAACCGGCGGAGGAAGAAGGACCGACGAACTGGGAAGCAAAGGGAGCCCCAGCCGATCTGCGGGGGCGGGTGAGTGAGCTCTGGGAACGGGTGGAGCGGGAAGTAAGCCGGGAAGGTAAAGAACTTGCATCCGGAACCAGGGAGCAAGTAAAGACATACGTACTGGGGAAGAAGGCTAGCCATACGGTCAAAGACAACCGGGGGAATTTCCTGGTGCGGGGTGGAGAAGTTATCACCAGTGAGATCATCAGAACTGCAGAAGCGCAAGATCGGCTGGCCCCTCTCTTCTTCGCCGTCCTCTCCAGTGAAGTGGAAGACAGCCTCAACATCATCGGCGACCGCATCAGCCGTATTTTTAAGGGATAGTTGGGTAGCTGGTAGGGGTAGCTGGTAGGGGGTAGCTGAGAGGGGTAATTGAAAGAACGTAAGCGGACGATCCTGTCCGTCCGTTTTACGTAAAAAGTTTTGCTAAACCAAAAGGCGCAAGCATAAGCCTGCGCCTTTTTTTACCGTCAACCATAGCAAAGACTGTGGGAAGCCGCCCTTGCATCATCCTGCCTCACTACCAGCTACCTGCTACCTGCTACCTGCTAACTGCTAACTGCTAACTAACTATCCCACTGCTTCAGTGTTTCCTCCAGGGTGCTGATAAAGCGCTTGTTCTGCTCTTCTGTGCCGAACGAAACCCTTATATGTTGGGGGTAACCAAAGATATCACCAGTACGGACGATAACGCCCTGTTGGAGCAACTTCTGGAAGAGGGCCTTTGAATCCACGCCTACCTCCACGAAAATAAAGTTGGCCTGGGTGGGTACATAAGACAGACCCATGCGCTCAAACTCTTTCGCCAGGTAGTCCCGTCCCTGTGTGTTGGCAGCTTGCACCGCTTTCATGTGCTCCTGGTCTTTTAGGGCAGCCAATGCCGCAACCTGTGCCACAGCATTTACGTTGAAAGGTTCACGTACCGTATTTATATCTGCAATGATCTCCTCACTCGCCAGGCCATAGCCCACGCGCAACCCCGCCAAACCGTAGATCTTGGAGAAAGTGCGGAATATAAGTACGTTATAGCCTTCCTTTAAGAATTCAATACTGCGGGCATATGCAAGGTCGGTCACATACTCGTAATAGGCCTCGTCCATCACCACCAGGATGTGTGGAGGTACCTGCTTCATAAAATCAGCCAGTTCGGCGTGAGTAAGCATGGCCCCCGTAGGGTTATTGGGATTGCAGACATAGATTATTTTAGTACGCTCCGTAATCGCTGCTAACATTGCCGGCAGATCATGACAAAAATCCACGGAGGGGACCCGTACCGGCGTCGCGTCCATTACACGGGCAGCAAATTCGTACTCGGAAAAGGTAGGGTGAGATATAATAATCTCGTCCCCTGGATTTAAGTATGCCATTCCGGAAAAAGTAATCAGTTCGTCAGCCCCGTTACCGCAAATTATGTTTTTATCTGTCACACCTAGATGCTCAGCCAGGGCCTGCTTGAGATAATAAGCATTACCATCCGGATAGAGGCTGAGTTTTTGCAGATATCCCTTAATCGCATCCATCACCTTCGTTGAAGGGCCGAGTGGGTTTTCATTAGAAGCCATTTTAATAATGTTACTGACACCGAGTTCCCGCTCAACTTCTTCGATCGGCTTTCCCGGCACGTAGGGAACAATCGGTTCCAGGCAGGCTCGTTTCTTAAAATCCTTGGCCATTGTTTCACTTCCTTTTCTAATATCTAGTGTCGTGGAAAGTTTAAAAATTGCCCATATTTTTGCTTCTACAAGGGACTGGAAAAATCCTTCTTTTTCGATGGACAATTGTGCCCCTTTCCCCTGCCTTTAACTGTCAATTGTCAACTTCTCAAATGCCTTTTCGCCATCAGTAGTCCCGCAATGGTCTTGCCATCCTCAATTTCCTGAGACATAACCATGGCCAGGCCCTCATCCAAAGACATGCTCAAAACCTCCAGAAATTCTCCTTCCTCTCCCGGCGTATCCTGTTTTATCAAGTCAGTCGCCAAATAGAGGTGTATCCCTTCATTGGAGAAACCGGGAGACGAATAATAAAATGTGAGCTTACAAATCGTGCGGGGGAAAAAGCCGATCTCCTCCGTCAATTCACGTCGTGCACACTCCAGGGGATCTTCCCCCCGTTCCAACTTTCCTGCCGGGATCTCCAAAAGCATTTTCTCAAGGGGTTTACGATATTGCCGTACCAGATAAACCTGTCCGTTCTCGTCCACGGGCACAATTGCCACCGCTCCCACATGCTCCACAATTTCCCGCTCACTCTCCTGCCCTCCAGCCAGGCGCACCCGGTCCACCCTAACCTTGATCACCTTACCCTCGAAAATACTACGACTCTCCAACGTTGTCTCCGTAAAGTCCACCAACCCACCTCCTTATGTGCTTGTCACTTAACTTTTTAACTTATTAGACGTTCTGCTTTTTGTATTTCCATTACATGGTAGATAGCACCTTCATACTTAATCAGCGGTTTTCTACTCATAAAACCCCCTCCCGGATTTATTTAACCATAATATACATGAATATTCAATAAGTTAACAAGTTAAGTGAGAGGCACCGAATATTGGCCAAGCAGTGTTGCATAAGTATTAGTGGTATTCTCTAATCCTCTAAACACCGTGGAGAAAGGACTGAAAGGCATGGGAAGAAGGTTAATTATCTTTCATATGAAATCATGCATTTATTTACTATTGTTTTTTCTTATCGTGGGTTTATTTGCCTTTTTTCATTCCACACTGCTATCAGTGGTCCCGGCTGTCGCCCGGCAGGAACGGCTTGTCCCTATTTACTACGTGCAGACAGGGGAGAGAAATATAGCTATCTCCTTTGATGCCAGTTGGGGTGCTGCTTACACGCCTACTCTCCTGGAGATTTTGCGGGATAACGATATAACCACCACCTTCTTCCTCACAGGCTTCTGGGTGGAGAAATATCCGGATATGGTTAAGGAAATTGCGGCCGCCGGACACGAGATCGGCAATCATACGTATAGCCATCCCCATTTAAACAGCTTGGAACCGGATGAAATTAAAACTGAATTGGAGCGGGTGGGCCATATGATTTACGAGTTGACAGAACGGCAACCAGATCTGTTCCGCCCGCCTTTCGGCGAGTATAGTGACAAGGTGATCCGGACGGCGGAGCAGTGCGGATATCGTACCATCCAGTGGAGTGTGGATTCCCTGGATTGGCAGGAGTTTGGTGTAGAACCTATGGTGAAAAGGGTAACGGAAAAACTGCACCCCGGCGCGATCGTGCTTTTTCATAACAACGGAAAGTATACTGCAGAAGCTCTGCCTGATATTATTAGCTACGCACATGAGCACGGCTACAAGATCATCCCCATCTCTGAACTCCTTTATAATGAGAACTACGAAATCGATAGTAACAGCGGGGCACAAATTCAGTTGCCGCCTGTTAATTAAATAGTTACGCCATGGCGGCATGATTGTCTGCTCAGGTATACAGCCCCGGGTTGCATACCTGCTCCCAACCGCAGGCTCATAAGAGATAAAGGTTAGCTCCTGGAGCGCTGGCACCATCAGATAATGAAAATGGACTTTTCCCAGGTTTATGTTTTCCTTTCCAACATTCCAAATTTCCAACATTCCAACTTTATTCCTGCATTTTCAGGTCGTCTATTTTCAAAAACAGGGCAAGGTAATTGAGAACATTTCTTGTTACCAGAAATTCTTTCCTTACTTTCTCCTTTCCTTTTTCGCTAAGCTCCTGGGCCAGCATGGGATTGCGCAATATATGTAGCACTTTTTCCGCACATTCCTCCACCGTACTCACCAGGTAACCAGTTACTCCATCTTCAATTTGCAATTTGATGCCGCCCACGTTCCCGCCAATAACAGGCCTTCCCTTCCATAAACCCTCAGCCACCGTGAGGCCGAATCCCTCTTTAAGGGATTTCTGCAGTACCACGTCCGAGACTGTTTGAAAAGCGTTTACTTCCAGTCCCGTAATCCCATTAAAGTTGGTAACAATTTTTATATCATAGTCTTCGCCGGCCTTACGCAGGGTTCTGTAAAGATAGTCCCAACCCTCCGGATCGTCGGAGGCCATGGAACCCACCAGAGCTACCTGTACCTCGGGCAATTCTTTTTTAATAATACGGTAGACATCCAGCACCCCCAGGGGATCTTTCCACGGATCGAAACGGGAGACCTGGGAAATGAGGGGCCGATTAATATCAATGCCAAATTCGGTGACGATTTCCTGCGCCCGCTCCCGTGTTAAAGGGATATTTTTGTAGCTTAGGGGATCGATTGACGGTGTGATGAATGTTACGTTTTGCAGGCCGTGGTGTTCCTTAACGTAGTCGGGCATGGTAAAAATGCAAGCATCATACTGGGAGATATACTGGTATAAGAAATTCCAGTACTCCCCGTTGGGCGTTGAAGTATCAATATGGCAGCGCCAGATCCACTTTTCACCGGCTCTTTTACCCCTGTAGTGGATTAATGCCGCGGGCTGAGGATCATGGATGACGATATAATCATAATGCCAGTCATGCATGTATAAGACATTTAGCTCATTATAATGCA
>SKTJ01000284.1 GCA_007122565.1 Syntrophomonadaceae bacterium
AGAATAAAGAAGTATTCAGGAGTCAGGAGAAAAGATGAAAGATTAATGGGGAAAGTAAAGGAGTCAGGAGTCAGGAGAAGTAATAAAGAAGTATTCAGGAGTCAGGAGTCAGTAGAAAAGATGAATCAACTAATCTTTTAAAGTCTTATGGGGCTCACCGACCTTTTGACTTCCCACATCCGCTTTTTAAAAGGAGGTAAGGATATTGCAGGAAAAAATGGCGACGCGGGATGCCTATGGTCAGGCCCTGCTGGAATTGGGTCGCAGCCGCAGCGAGGTGGTGGTTCTCGATGCCGATCTATCCAAATCCACCAAGACGGCTCTGTTTGCTAAAGAATTTCCGCTTCGCTTTTTTAATATGGGGATCTCCGAGGCCGATATGATGGGCACAGCCGCAGGCCTGGCCGCTTCCGGTTACATACCTTTTGCCAGCACCTTTGGTGTCTTTGCCACGGGACGGGTTTATGATCAGATACGCAATTCCATCGCTTACCCCCGCCTTAATGTAAAGATCGCGGCCAGCCATGCCGGTATTACCGTGGGTGAGGACGGTGCATCCCATCAGGCCCTTGAGGATATTGCCCTGATGCGTGTGCTACCCAACATGACCGTAATCGTTCCGGCCGATGGTTACCAGACAGCTCAGGCCGTGGAGAAGATTTGTGCACTTGACGGCCCAGTTTACCTGCGCTTAGGCAGGCCGAAAGTTCCCCAGGTGATTCCGCAGGACCTTCCCTTTACATTAGGAAAGGCCCAACTATTGCAGCAGGGTGATGATCTGACGCTGGTGGCCGCGGGAATTATGGTCAGTATTGCCATGGAAGCGGCTGCATTATTGCAGCAGGAAGGCCTGACGGCGGCGGTTCTGAACATGCATACCATCAAACCCTTGGACCGGGATATGTTGTTGCAGCAGGCTGCTCGCACGGGTGCGGTGGTGACGGCGGAAGAACACAGCTTTATGGGCGGCCTCGGGGGAGCGGTGGCTGAGGTGTTGGGGGAAAGCTACCCCGTGCCTGTTTTACGTGTAGGGGTGCGCGATACGTTCGGCCAGTCCGGCAAACCGGATGAGTTAATGCAAAAGTACGGCCTCACAGCGCAAAACCTGGTAGAGCATGCCCGTATGGCGGTGGAAATGAAAAGAAAGTAGAGTGAATAAAAACAGTAGTCAGTAGTCATGAGTTTAAGAGCCGGGTCGGGAAAGGCAACTCCTGTATCTTTAACTTGAGACTGCGGTTTCGAACAGGTATCCTGAACGAGTCGTCTGCCCACAGCCGCCCGTGAATGAGGATTATGTTGTGGAAAACAAAAAATGCGACAGAGAGAACCGTCCCCTGTCGCATCACAAATATTTATATAAGGGTGGCAGGTATTGTTCTGTTTTTGTCGAATTAATCTTGTTATGCTGTTTTCCCGTAAGATCAGGAAGGTAAAACAAAAAAACTAAACGGAGGTGTATTGCCTGCCGGCTTCGCACCTTTCTTTTTCACTTCCCTACCAAGTTGGTCTACATATGCAGCCGGGCAGGGGAGCAGAAAACGAGGAAGTGACAGGTCGCGCAGGCGCAAAAAATGGCGGTTATCTACTATGAAAAGGACGCGGATCTTTCCCAACTCAAAGGTGAAAAAATAGCGGTGGTTGGTTATGGCAGCCAAGGCCATGCCCATGCCCAAAATTTAAAAGAGAGCGGTCTCAGTGTTTGTGTTGCTGATCTCCCCGGCAGTAAAAACTGGGAGCAGGCTGTAAGGGACGGCCTTGAAGTAAAGACGGTTGCGGAAGCAGCAGCTGAATGCCAGGTAATCATGATCTTGATCGGCGATAATGACCAACCAGCTGTTTACCGGGAGCATATCCTGCCCCACCTGACAGCTGGGAAAGCACTGGCAGTAGCCCACGGCTTTAACATTGTTTTTAACCAGGTAGTGGCTCCGGAAGATGTTGATGTTTTCATGGTCGCACCCAAGAGTCCCGGACATCTGGTAAGGCGTATGTACGAGCAGGGCAACGGTGTTCCCGCCCTCGTAGCGGTACACCAGGACCATACTGGCCGTTGCCTGCCCCGTGCCCTGGCTTATGCCCGCGCCCTGGGCTGCACCAAGGCCGGTGTAATCGAAACCACCTTCCAGGAAGAGACAGAGACGGACCTCTTCGGCGAGCAGGCAGTGCTCTGCGGCGGGGTTACAGCCATGATCAAGGCCGGATTCGATACACTGGTGGAGGCCGGTTACCAGCCGGAGATTGCCTACTTTGAATGCCTGCACGAACTGAAATTGATTGTTGACCTCATTTATGAGGGGGGCCTTTCCTGGATGCGCCACTCTGTAAGCGATGTGGCTGAATACGGTGATGTAACCCGGGGCCCGCGTATTGTAGATGACCGGGTACGGGCTGAAATGAAGAAAATGCTCAAGGAAGTGCAGGACGGGGATTTTGCCAGCGAATGTATCACAGAATTTCGTATGAACCGCCCCCGCTTTACTGCATTGCGCCGTAAAGAGGCGGATCATCCCATCGAGAAGGTGGGCGCGCAATTGCGTGCCATGATGCCCTGGCTGGAGAAAAAGTAAATACCGGATCGTAACAACTCAGCACTCTTGAAAATAGTACAAAGGGGTTCAGGATTAGCTGTGAGTAACCGTTCAGGCCCGATCAAAAGGCTTTGCCGGACCGGGGTTTCCACATGCTACGTGTTTGAGCGCAGCGAGCCAAAGCATGTGGGCCGGGTCGGCAAAGGCAACCACTGTATCATTAACTTGAGACTGCGGTTTCGAACAG
>SKTJ01000327.1 GCA_007122565.1 Syntrophomonadaceae bacterium
GGAGACTGCAGTAGCCGTTTTTTTCCTTATCCCGCTCGGCACGGTGACTCCGTGCATGGAGCTTGCTGACCGCTTACGCCAGGAGGGGCTGCGCGTGGAGATGGAGATGAGCGAGCGCCGCTTAAAACGCTCTCTTGATTATGCCAACAAGGAAGCAATCCCTTTCGTGCTCATCCTCGGCAAAGACGAACTGGCCCGGCGGGAGATCAATCTGCGCAACATGGCCAACGGAGAAGAAAAGAGCCTCCCATTGCAGGGGTTGGCCCATAAGTTAAAAGAATTGATCTAGGAAGTGAACTCGTTTCAGTAAAGCTGAAACATCGGGGAATCAGGTGGAGAGTCTACTCCACCTGATTGAAAAGACCCACCTACGCCATGCTTAGAAGTGGAGGTCTTAAACCCAAATAAAAATCATGATAATAATCACTGTTCCAATGTGGAGTAAGTAAATCCCACCGGGCCAAACGTAAGCACCTTATCATCGGTAAAACCCTCACTAAACAGGGTGAATGCCGTATGCTTTACGTTATGGCGCTCAAAAACTGAGCCGATAATACCCCCCGCAATGGCACCAAACATATGCTTTCCCCCTGGTTATTCACCCTATTACATAATGATTAACCCCAGAACTGACCTCCCAGCCACATCCCTGTTTGGACTGAACCGTCGGCGTAAGTGGTCGTTCCCTGGCCGTGTTTTTTCCCTTCTTTAAATTCGCCCACATGTTTGGTCCCATCGGCCCAGGTCATTGTTCCCGTTCCGTCCTGCAGCCCGTTTAAAAAGTCTCCCGTATAGCTGGATCCGTTTTGATAATTAAAGGTGCCTTTGCCGTGCATCTTGCCGTCTTTCCACGCTCCGGCATAACGGGAACCGTTGGCAAACTCCATTGTTCCCTGTCCGTACGGCAACCCATCTTTTAAGTCTCCGCTGTATTTACTGCCGTCAGGCCATACCAGGGACTCTTTTTCCGGCATTTTAAAGTCCTCCTTGTAAAATACGATTTAGTATACTTACATTTATTATAGTAATGCTTCCTGCATAGTGATGAATTCGCCATATTTTTTAATAATTCCTGCTCAAAATGAACAAATGTTTATGACGCGTGGGTATTTAGTGTTCTTGCATATTGACAATAAGGTAGATTTAATCTATAGTATCCATAATATTACATCTTATTTTGACGGAGGAAAAACGCTAATTTTACAGGAGGAATTTATTCGATGAAGAAAATTCTCATGGCTACCGATGGTTCGGAGCACTCTGAAAAAACAATTGCAGAAACGATTAAGCTGGCCGGCTCGCAGGAGGCGGAGGTAACAGTGCTTACCGTAATGGATGAACCACCTAACCTTTCATACATTGTTCCTTCCGATACTATCAAAAAAATAAAGGAAAACTATGAATTGAACTCGCAGCAAATTCTTGCCAAGGCAGAAAAGGTTTTTCAGGATAATGGAATCGAAGTGAAAACAGTATTGGCAAAGGGTCATGCCGCCGAGGAAATTTGCCAGTTGGCCAATACGGGTGAATTTGACATGGTCGTTCTCGGCAGCCGCGGCCTGGGAGGGCTCCAGGAAGTGTTTTTGGGAAGTGTGAGCAACAAAGTAGCCCACTGTGCCAAACCTCATGTTCTGATTATTAAATAGTTACTTGAATTATTGCCAGCAAAATCTGTTTACCATAAAAAGCGACAGGGGGAACTGAGCAATGAAAAAAATTCTTGTGGCTACCGATGGTTCGGAGCATTCTGAAAAAACAATTATGGAAACAATTAAGCTGGCCGGTTCGCTAGAAGCGGACGTAACGGTGGTTACCGTTATAGAAGAACCACCAAACATGCCTTACACCTACTCTATGTCCCCTTCGGACATAGTAAAGAAAATAAAAGAAGACTATAAAATTAGTGCGCAGCATATTCTTGAGAATGCGGAAAAAAGCTTTAAGGAGAAAGGTATCATAGTCAAAACAGTCTCGGTAAATGGTCATCCCGCAGACGAAATCTGTAAGTTAGCCAATGAGGGCAAATATGATTTAGTCATTATTGGTAGCCGGGGGTTGGGATGGCTCCAGGAAATGTTTTTGGGAAGCGTGAGCAACAAGGTGGCCCACTGTGCCAAGAATCATGTTTTAATTATAAAATAGCTGCTGTTCTCTGTCTTCTCTACTGGCTCCTGACTCCTGACTCCTGAATACTGTCCCCTCCGCTCACATTCTCCAGTAGTTTGATTACGAACTGCAGATACTCCTTTTCAGGCTGGCGGGGAAATTTTAGTTTAAGTGTGATTTTTTTGCCGGCGTGCAGGGAGAGATGGCGGCGGTTTTTATTTACTAACTGCCAGAGCGCTTCACCCTCGAATTTTTTATCCTCAGAAAAGCGTACCAGGGTGAGCTCTTTTTGCTGCTCGATCCCCTCCACTTGCTTGGCACGGGCAAGCTGGCGCAGTCGCATGACCAGCAGTAGATTTTCCACCGGGGACTGGAGACGCCCATAGCGGTCTCTGAGCTCAGCGGCCATCTCCTGTAGATCTTCTTTGCTTTCCAGGGTGGCGATACGGCGGTACAATTCAATTTTCTGCTGCGGGTTGGGCACATACGTGGAGGGGAGGTAGGCGTTAACCTGCAGATCGAGGCGGGGATCAATCTCTTTCTCCCGCGGTTCACCTTTCCCCTGCATCGTTTCAATAGCCTGCTCAAGCAAGCGGCAGTAGAGCTCGTATCCAATGGCAATCATAAACCCATGCTGCTCCGGACCGAGTATATTGCCCGCTCCCCGGATCTCCAGGTCCCGCATGGCAATTTTGAACCCGGAACCCAGTTCGGTGAATTCCTTTACCGCCTGCAGCCGTTTGGTAGCATCCTCTGTCATTACCTTATCACGGCGGTAGGTGAGGTAACAGTATGCGAGACGGTTGGAACGGCCGACGCGCCCGCGCAGTTGATAAAGCTGGGCCAGGCCAAAATGATCCGCATCATAGATAATCATAGTATTCACATTAGGAATATCAAGACCTGCTTCCACGATGGTGGTACTTACCAGGATATCGTATTCCCCCTTTAAGAAATTGCTCATCACCTTCTCTAATTGCTGCTCCGGCATTTGCCCGTGGCCCACACCGATCCGCGCTTCCGGGACCAATTCCTGGATTTTTTGCGCCCATTTTTCAATGGTTTGCACACGGTTGTAGACAAAATAAACCTGCCCGCCGCGGTGTATTTCCCGCATGATGGACTCCCGGATCAGGTTATCCGTATATTCAACAACATAAGTCTGTACCGGATAGCGATTTTCCGGGGGTGTATCGATGATGCTCAGATCCCGTGCTCCGGAAATAGCCATGTGCATGGTGCGGGGAATAGGGGTGGCTGTCATACTGAGCACATCAACCTCGCGGCGAAACATCTTCAAACGCTCCTTGTGGCGCACACCAAAGCGGTGTTCTTCATCAATAATAAGTAAACCCAGATCCTTAAACTTCACATCTTTGGAAAGGAGGCGATGCGTCCCGATGACGATGTCCGTAACGCCCGCTTCCAAACGCTTGATCACTTCTTTTTGTTCTTTTGTGCTGCGGAAACGGCTCAACAGTCCAACATCCACCGGGAAGCCCTCAAACCGTTCCTTAAAGTTGCCGTAATGCTGCTGGCCGAGAATAGTGGTGGGCACCAGGAAGGCCACCTGCTTACCGTCCATTGCTGCTTTAAAGGCAGCGCGCAACGCCACCTCCGTCTTACCATACCCCACATCCCCGCAGAGGAGACGGTCCATGGGGTTACCCCGTTCCATATCAGCCTTCACTTCGGAGATGGAGCGCAGTTGGTCCGCCGTCTCCTCAAAAGGAAAGCGGTCCTCAAATTCACCCTGCCAGGAATGATCCGGGGAAAAAGCAAACCCATTTGCCGCTTCCCGTTCTGCATAGAGAGAAAGAAGGTCCTTTGCCAGCTCCTGCACGGAGGCACGCACCCGATTCTTTACGCGGGCCCACTCCTGACCACCCAGGGAATAGACACGGGGCGGCCTCCCCTCTCCGCCTACATACTTTTGCAGTGAGTCCACCTGATCCACTGGAAGGAAAAGTTTGTCCTCACCGGAGTATTTGATGTAGAAAAAATCACGGGTCACGCCGTCCACTTCCAGAGTGCGCATCCCCATATATCGGCCGATACCGTGCTGTTCGTGCACCACAAGATCCCCTGTTTTGAGCTCCTGAAAATCAAGCAGGGTACTTTTTTTCTCCTCAGTTTTTGTCCACCTTTTTTTCTTGCGCCGCCCCGGCATAATATCCCGGTCCACCAAAACAGCCAGCTTCAATGAAGGGATAATAAATCCGTTTTCCAAGTGGCCTTTGAGAATGGTCAAACCTTTCCCGCCACCAGGTGCCTTCCGTTTAGTTTCGCCGGGAAAAGAAAGGAGTGCCCCCTTTTCCTGCAGAGCCATCCCAAAATCTTTACTTTTTAGATCAACCAGGGTTTCCTGACCCTGTTCCCCACCGCTGACCGGCAGACCATGCTCACCGAGGAGCCGCTTCAGTTCTGTGGCCCGCTCTGCTCCATCACAGATCAAAAAAACCTCATAACCCTCTGCCCACCAATTCTTTAGCTCTTCCTGCATTAAATCCAGCCGACCGAGGAATGAGGGGGTGGAACGGGCTTGAATATTGATAACATCAGCTAGCCTTATATGGGGGATATTGCGGGAAAAAGCGCTCATGGCAATGGTCTTCAATACAGTACTGTTCATAATATCTTTAAATTCAACACAACTTTTAACCTGCCCCGGCAGGATATCACCTTGGGACAGCAGATTGGCCTGGTATTCCTGCAGTTCGCGGGTCAGGGATGCAGCCTCTTTCTCTACCTGCTCCGGATCATCCCATAAAAGCAGTCCCCGGGCGGGGAAATAATCGGTCAGAACCACCGCTTCCGGGTAAAAGTACGGAAGGTACTGCTCCATACTGTCAAAACTGCCTCCCCCATCCAGCTTCAGCAGCTTATTTTCCACACGGGTCCGCAGGCGATCAGCAGCCTCGGCCTGCTTCTTTTTCTTTAACTGCTTAACGGTTATTTCCAGCTCAGCTTGGAGCGACCGCACCCCTTCCTGCATTGCAGTTTCGTCCAGCACAACCTCGCGGGCGGGGAAAATATGTATCTCCTCCAGTTGTTCCAGCGTGCGCTGCGAAGCTCCGTCGAAATAGCGCAGGGATTCCAGTTCTTCACCGAAAAAGGAAAGCCGGACAGGCGATGCGGTATGAAAGGGATAAATATCGATTATATCGCCCCGCACGCTAAAATATCCTTCGCTTTCCGTCAGTTCCGCCCGCTCATAACCCATCTGTACCAGCTTTTCCAGCAGGGGTTTCCATATAACGGTGCTGCCCTTTTGCAAAGAGAAAGAGTTCTTTTTCCAACGTTCTGCCGGCACCAGCCTTCCCAGCAGTGCAGCGACAGGAGCAACAACAATTACTTTTTTCCCCGCAGCCAGCCTTTCTAAAACCTGTAGGCGCTGTTGACTGATTTCCTTGCTCTGCGTAAGCACCTCTTCCGCGTAAAAAAAGTCCCGTGGGGGAAAGATACACACTTCCCCTTCCGGCAGCAGTCCTTTCAACTCCTCATAAAGACGTTCCGCCTTTGCCATATCTGACGTTAACAACAAACATGCCAGGGGTGAGCGGTGATATATGGCAGCTATAAAAAAACTACGCTGAGAACCTTCCAACCCCGATACAAGCTGCGCGCCGTTCTCCTGCCCCGCCCCTGCGAGGGAAAGAAAAGCTGGATCTTCCTGCCACTTATTCAGCAAAAGATGGGGCAATTATTTAAACCTCCCTTGTACACCAGTTGGATAGTTGGACAGTTACGGAGCAGGGAAAAAGGCAGAGAGATTTTCTTGCCTCCTGCTTCTTGTGGGATCGGGTCTCCGTGCCCGCCCGGCACTTGGTTTACAGGCATTTGTGCCAACCATTGTAGTTCTTTGATCCAATGTACAACACAAACGGACAGCTAAAAGCAGGGGCGGCTGTTTGTTACAGCAGCTGCACAACTTATGAGCTGTCAACTATCAGTATATCTATATTTATAAACTGCGTCAACTTACCTGCAGGCATTAACATACCATAACCAATCAGAGTGAATCAGAATAACCCAAGCATACCGGACAAGTTAACTTCATTTATAGTATATTACACGATATGTAGAACAGTTTTAGGCTATGATTGTTGGATAGTTGGATAGGAAAAGATAGAACGGAAAAAACGAATATAGCAGCTGTTTTCATTGTCTGATGGTGCCGCATATTCTAGCCCTAACCGTTGGTTTTTAAAATAAGAGCCTGCCGGATGGGTACGGTGACCCACTCTGCAGGCTATTTTAAACTCCCCTTAATTTTTTTATTCAGTTCTGTCTGCTGACTCCTGACACTTATCTTCTGTTTTCTCAATCTTTTCTTTTAGCTCTTGTTTCTTATCTTTTGCATTATATTTGTTCATAGCTGCTTCAATACCCTGCCGCAGCATAAGTTCCGTCGCGTCGGCTGCCAGGGCCACTGCCTTTTGAACGACCTGCTCCTCTGCTTCGCTAAAAGGGGTGAGCACGTAACTGGCCACCCCTTCTTCCTCTGTCAAACCTTCCCGCCCCACGCCAAAACGGAGGCGGGGAAAGTTGTCAGTGGCCAGCAGGGCTATTATGGACTCCATACCCCGATGTCCGCCGCTACCGCCACCCGGGCGCAGGCGTAAACGGCCCAGGGGCAGATCCATGTCATCATAAAAAATCAGTAACTGCTCATCTTCCACGGAAAAGCGTCGCATCAGGGCACTTATGGCCACACCGCTACGGTTCATGTAGGTGAGGGGACGGGCCAGGATAACCGGTTTTCCTGCCAGGGAGGCCTGGGCCAGCATGGTTTCACCCGGATTTTCCCTCAGGCGAACAGCACAACGGCGGGCCAGCTCATCGATTACGCGGAAGCCCACATTATGCCGGGTAAATACGTACTCCATTCCCGGGTTTCCCAGGCCAGCCAGGAGAAACAAGCGATCACCCCATATCCCTTATTACACCTACGCGTTATCCGCCTCTTCATCAGCTGCTCCCGGAGTTTCTTCAGTTTCTGTACCGGCCACACCTTCCTCCGGAGCCTCCGCTGCTTCATCCACTTCTTCTTCCTGCGGGATCAGCACTGAGGCAAGCGTTTCGTCCAGTTCTTCCAACATCTCTACCCCCGGTGGCAGTACTAAATCAGCGACACTGAGTGAATCGCCAATGTTCAAAGCCTCAACCGGAACTTCAAAGGAATCAGGAATTTCTGCAGGCAGGCATTGCACCCTTACCTCTCTGTACTGAACCTGGAAGAGACCGCCTTCTTTAACCCCCACCGGCTCACCTACAAAGAAGAGCGGCACTTTAACCTCCAATTTTTCATCAAGAGAAATGCGTAACAAGTCCGCATGCACCAAAAAATCGTACTGCAACGGATGCCGCTGCAGTTCTTTGACCATCACTGTCTCCACAGATGCCCCGTCATCCCCTTTGATCTCCATATCCAAAAGGACGTTCATACCGCCGGCGGTACTGAGAGCTTTCTTCAGGGCTTTGCTTTCCAGGGTTACGGGTGTGGGAGCATCGCCCCGTCCGTATACTACACCCGGCAGCATTCCCTTGGATCTAAGTTCTTTTGTCTTACCTTTACTGCCCATCTCTCGCGGAAAAGCAACAAGTTTTATTCGCTCCATAACAATCGTCCCGGCCCCATCCGAAAAAGGGACCGGGTAAACACCTCCTTTTTTTTGGCCCTGCCTAAAACAGTTGTATCTATCATTGCATTATATATCTTTTACTATCATTAGTCAGTATCAATATTCTTCCACATACCTTATACAATGATTAATATCTGTTTTTCCGTTCTTTCATACTGATATATTGACTCCTGAACATGAGTTATATAGTTAATCAAAAAGCTTACTTACCGACCGGTTTTCATGTATACGCACGATGGCGTCGCCGATGAGGGGTGCGACGGAGAGGATTACGGCATTATCCAGTTTAAGGGTGTTTTTCAAAGGAATCGTATTTGTTACCACCAATTCCTTCAGTTTCGAATCAATGATGCGCTGCTTGGCCGGGCCTGAAAGAACGGCATGGGTGCAACAGGCATAAACGCAAGTAGCGCCTCTTTCGATCAGTTCCTCAGCCCCCTGGGTAGCGGTGCCGGCCGTATCGATCATATCATCCACGATAATAGCCTGGCGTCCCTTTACATCACCGATCACATTCATAATTTCTGTCACATTTGGCGCGGGGCGCCGTTTATCGATAATGGCCATGGGCATTTCCAGCCGTTCGGACAATTCCCGGGCCCGCGTCACCCCTCCCAGATCCGGCGAGACAACTACACCATTTGTGATATTCTTTTGCCGAAAATAACGGGCAAGGATGGGCAGTCCGACGAGGTGGTCCACGGGAATATTGAAAAATCCCTGAATCTGACCGGCATGCAAATCCATGGTAATGACCCGGTTTGCGCCGGCCGTTGTGATCAAATCAGCGACCAGCTTCGCGGAAATCGGATCGCGGGCCCGCATCTTCCGATCCTGGCGTGCGTACCCGTAATAGGGAATAACAGCATTTATGCGCCTGGTGGAGGCACGCTTCAGCGCATCGATGAAAATGAGCAGTTCCATGAGGTGCTCATTAACAGGATAGCAAAAAGGCTGTATGATAAAGACATCCGCTCCCCGCACACTTTCATCAATGGTAACCGCTGTTTCTCCGTCACTGTAACGCTCGATCTCATTTTTACCCAGAGTAATACCCACGCAATCGGCTACTTCTTGCGCTAAGGGCCTGTTCGCCGTTCCGGAAAAGATCTTTAGTTCGCCTCTTACTGACAATTTAAATTACCCCCAAAAACAATACTTGCTTCTTAATGGTTCCGGCGGGATAAATTTCGCCACTTTTGACCTTTTCTCCTGCTAATATAAACTTATTTTTCCTTATTATTCTTCATAAACCTTCGGGCACATCCTTCTTTGATTTGCTGCGGTGTGCGGGAGAGGGTTAGTGAGCCGGGTGGCACATTACGCGTAATAGTGGATCCGGCGCCAACAAACGCCCCACCGCCCACAGTAAGCGGTGCCACTAAATTGCTGTTGCAGCCGATGAACGCCCCTGCCTCAATAGTGGTTTTATGCTTGCGGCGGCCGTCATAATTAACAACGATACTGCCGGCACCCATATTCACCCCGGGGCCAATATCCGCATCTCCCACATAGGTGAGGTGAGGCACCTTAGTGCCCCTTCCGATAGAGCTCTTTTTAATCTCCACAAAATCTCCCACTTTAACATCCGGGCCAATCAAACTTTCGGGCCTAATATAAGCATAAGGACCAATCGTGGCCCCATCTTCCACCTTACTTTGCCATACCGTTGACTTTTGACAGGTTACATTATTTTTTAGCACACTGTCAATCAAATGTGTTGCTGGACCGAGCAGGCAATTCTCACCCACGTCCGTTTCCCCTTCAAGGATAGTTTGGGGATAAATGACTGTTTCCCGGCCCACCCTGACGCCGCAATCAATATAGGTAGTTGCCGGGTCAAGCATTGTCACCCCGTCACGCATTAACTGTCCGTTGATTCTTTCACGCAGCCTTGCAGTAGCCTGGGCGAGCTGAACACGGTCGTTTATGCCCAGGGCCGGGAATGCATCGGTTAGTTTAAAAGCTTCCGTAAGGTAGCCTGCACTTGCCAGAAGCGGCAGCAGATCCGTAAGGTAGTACTCCTTCTTTTCCGGGTTGGGTGTAAGAGAAGGAAGGTGCTTATGCAGGGCTGCCAGTTCAAAGCAATATGCCCCCGTATTAATCTCCCGCACCGCCTGTTGCGCCGGTGTAGCGTGTAGTTGCTCCACTATCCCGGTAACGCTGCCATTTATATCCCGGAGCACACGGCCGTAACCGGTGGGATCCTCCATTTCCGCAGTAAGCACGGTGGCACCGGCCTTGCCTTTTTGGTGAATGTCCAGCAGGCGCCTCAGAATATCTGCCTGCAGCAACGGTGTATCACCGCACAGCACCAGCAACTCACCGGACTGGGGCAGCTGGGGAAGCGTCTGTAACAAAGCATGCCCCGTCCCCAGACGCTTATGCTGCTCTACATAGCATAGCTTCTCTCCAAAGTAATCCCTTACCTGTGACCCGCCTTTCCCCACCACTACTATCTGCTGCTCCGTAACTGCCTGTGCCGCCTTCAGGACATGCCAGAGCATGGGCCTGCCACAAAGTGGATGCAGTACCTTTGCCAAAGATGAGTGCATGCGTGTCCCCTCGCCTGCCGCCAGAATAACCGCCCAGGGGTGCTGCATAACTTTTGCCTCCTAATAAAAACAGTTAGATAGCTGGTAGTTGGTAGCAGATAGGCAAAACAAAAATCTACACCATGGGTCGGTCACCCACTATCCCCTACCCGCTACCCATCGCGGTAGGAATGCCCGTTACCGGGCACCCCCCGCACGTATCCGTACGTGAGGAATTACCTCATA
>SKTJ01000226.1 GCA_007122565.1 Syntrophomonadaceae bacterium
GCCGCGGCCCTGCTGGGTGCTCCTCTCATGCATGATTTTACCGTGATCAGCCTCAGTGACCTGCTTACGTCATGGTCCCTCATCGAAAAAAGACTGCATTTAGCCGGGGAAGGAGATTTCGTCACCGTTCTCTATAATCCGCGCAGCCATAGCCGCACGCGTCAGCTTGAACGGGCGCGTGAGATTCTCCTGCAATATAGAAAAAGTGAAACCCCCACAGGCATAGTGCGCCATGGCGGCCGTACAGGGGAGGAAGTAATTGTCACTGTCCTGGCAAAACTGCTTTCTTTTCCAGTGGATATGCATTCCACCGTAATTATCGGGAACAGCAGGAGTATCATCTGGCAGGATAGAATTATTACACCGCGGGGGTATAAGTTGTGATTCTGGTACTGGCAGGAACTAAAGACGGACGCCTGCTCGCAAAAGAGCTGGCAGAGGCGGGCTATTCCGTATTAGCCAGTGCTGTCTCTCTTTATGGCGGCGCCATGCTAAAAGAAGAAGCATTAGGACAAGTGCGCTACGGCCCCCTGGATGAGGAAGGGTTAGTGTCCCTGATGGGGGAGCAAAATATTACTATGGTGATTGATGCCACCCATCCCTTTGCCACGCAGGCCCGTCAAAATGGCTGGCAGGCCTGTAACCGTTTGCAAATTCCCTGGCTGCGCCTGGAACGTCAAAGTCTCTCAGCCGGGGACTGGGGCGATGCAACGGTGCTAAATGTTGATGATGCAGGGGGAGCGATACAGGCTGCCACTTCTATCTCCGGTAACATTTTTCTTGCCACTGGCAGCAGCAGCGTGGCGGCCTTTGCCGACGCGCTCGGCCCCGAAAGGCTGGTTGTGCGTCTTTTGCCCGATCCTGCTGCCTTACAGCAGTGTGCCTTCCTGGGCATCGGGCCTGGTCGTATCGTGGCGGTCCAGGGCCCTTTCTCCATGGAGTTGAACCGGGAAATGTTTCGCCACTTTGACGCAGCAGTTATAATAAGCAAGGAAAGCGGCAAAACAGGGGGATTGCCGGAAAAAATTGCTGCCGCGGCACAATTACAGATCCCGATTATCGTCATTGGCAGACCGGCCTTGCCGGAGGGACTTGTTTTTCCCAATAACGCGGCGTTGCTGGAGCATGTACGTTGCTATTACAACAGAGAGTAGGATGTGGTAAGAGTATTGGAAAATGACGGGACATTACAGAATATCTCCGTGGTCAGCGTGGATATGTTTCAGACCCTGGTTAACGTGGACAGCCGTTGCCATCCTTTCTGGAGGCAGGTGCTTGGCCAAAAATACACGGCAGAGCGGGCTGAGCACTTCTGGTCACAGATCAAGGTGTTTTTGCACAGGGAATACAGAGAATTGTTTGGTGAGAACTATAACTTCATTAAGGCCCGCTCCGTTGCGGAACGGTCTTTTACGAAGATGTTCACCGAGTTGGGACTGAAGCTTGACCCCGCCGGCACAGCTGATATTTTTGTAAAAGAGCACGGTTTTTCCGAACCCTTTGCCGATACAGCAAAGTTCCTGCAGGAAGTGGGAAGAATATATCCTATCTGCCTGGTCAGTGACGCAGACGAGGAGATGCTCGGGCCACTGCGTGAGCTTTATTCTTTTGACCATGTCTTCACTTCGGAGCAGGTGGGTGCATATAAAAGCAGCCCCAGCGGTGAACTTTTCCGGGGTGTGGTGGAACATTACGCACTGCCGGCAGAGAGTATCGTCCACATCGGTGACTCCTTTTTCGATGTGCTGGGGGCGGGACGCACCGGACTTATTAGCTGCTGGTTGAATCGCTATGATAAGACGTGGGAGCACGAGGCTAAGCCGCACCGGATAGTGACATCTCTTACAGAGGCAACCGCCCTCCTGGGGGCAGGAAACTAATCAGACACAGGGACGTTTCTCCCGTCTGGCACGTGTCCGGTTAGCTTCCCGGACAGGAGAAACGTCCCTGTCTGGAATGGAGGTGATTAGATGCCAACGATCTTTTTTTACGGCCCCGAATTGGAAATAGAAAAGAAACGGGAGCTGGTCAAATCGTTCACGCAGAAAGCGAGCGAGCTTACCGGTTTGCCGGAGCAGGCGTTTGTTGTTTACCTGCGCCCCAGCGAGCGTGAAAATGTGGGTGTAGGCGGTACATTGCTGGCGGATCGGAAATAATAATTATTATGAAACAAACGTTGGCACAAGGAAAAACCAGGGCAGCTGCCCTGGTTTTTTAAGTTTGCATTACTTTGTCTTTAAATTTTAAACTTAGAAGTTTGCCTCTTTCAGACAGGCCTCCCGGCCCATATCGAAGGCGGCCAGGTTAAGATCGACCATCTTTGGCGGCACCAGGCCGGCCATGACATCACGCAGCAGTTCCGGCTCCAGTGGTGAACCGCCTTTAGCGGAGAAAGCGCCCAGTAACACTGCGTTAGTGGCGCGGAAGCTGCCTGCTTTGACGGCCAGTGCCTGCATGTCAAAGACAACCGTGTTTGCCTTTAAATCCTTAATATAGCCCGTCATCTCAGCTTCATTATACTTATAGGCCCCGGAGAGCATTTCATGGGGGGGGACGACGGTAGTATTCACGATGGCCACACCACCGGGTTTTAGTGCTTTCACCCAACGGACAACCTCGAGCATTTCAAAACCGATGAGCACATCGGCACCACCATTAGGAACAAGGGGGCTGTATATCCCTTCTCCGAAACGGAGGTGGCTGACCACCGAACCGCCCCGTTGTGCCATCCCAAGAGATTCAGTGCTTCTTACTTCGTATCCTTTTTTGATCGCGGCGAGGGAGATTGTTCTGGTCGCGAGGATTGTCCCCTGTCCGCCGACACCGGATAAAACGATGCTGAACTTCATCGGGAGCCCTCCTTTATCGCCTCAGATGGGCATAATGTTGTACATACCCCGCACCCGGCACAGCTGTCTGCAATCTCCACCCCGTCCACATTGATGATCGAGGGGCAACCCAGTTCATCGATGCAGATTTCACATTCGGTGCAAAGTTCTTTGTCGATAAAGAAAGAGCGGGTTGGCTTTATCCGGGTAACGCAGGGTGCCCGTGCGATTACAACGGAGGGGCCATCGTATTCTATCGCCCTTTTTGCTGCTGCCATCATCTCCGGCAGGTTATTCGGATCCACAATTTCCATCTGAGTAATGCCGAGGCTCTTTACGATATCTTCGATTACGGCTTTCGGTACATCGTCTCCCATGGCTGTTTTACCCATACCGGGATGGGGCTGATGTCCGGTCATGGCTGTTGTTTCGTTGTCCAGGATTACTGTGGTAACATTGCCCCCGTTATATACGATATTTAAAAGTCCGGTCATGCCGGAGTGCAGGAAGGTGCTGTCACCAATAAAGGCCACGTGGGGACGATTCTTCTCCACCAGGGAGAGGCCGTATGCTATGGTAAGGCCTCCACCCATACAGAGGCAGGTATCAGTGGCATTGAGGGGAGCAGCGTAACCCAGGGTATAGCAGCCGATATCTCCGCTGAACACGGCATCGGGCTTTGCACCCTCCTTGGCAAAGGCATAAAAAGCAGCGCGGTGACCGCAACCGGCGCAGAGAATGGGTGGGCGTCCCGGCAGTGCAGGAGTAACTTTGTCAGTCACTTTTTCCACAGCTCCCGGTTCTTGTCCGAGGAAGGCCTGAATAAAGGAAATGGCCCGGTCCACTTCAAACTCACCGAAACGTGATACCTCCCCGGTGCGCTTGCCGTGTACCGCTACGCCCAGTTTTTCGCTCCAGACTAACCGAACAACCTGATCCTCGATTACCGGTTCCTGTTCTTCAATTACAAGGACCCGGTCAACTTTTTTCAAAAATTCCCGGGTTGGTTCATCGGGGAGTGGGTAGGGGGTGCCGATTTTGAGGAGTGGTGCTTTGAGGCCGAGCATTTCAAGGGCTTCCCTGGCATAATTGTAGGATACGCCGGAGGCGATAACGCCCCATTTTTCATCCCCTGCTTCGATCCAGTTAAATGCACTTTTTGAGAATATTTCGGCCGCCTGCACTTGTTGATTTTCCAAACGAATGTGGTTACGGGCGGACAATCCGGGGAGAATACACCATTTAGGATCTTTTTCAAATTTGTATGTCTTGACCGACGGCTTGATTTCTCCCAGGGTAACATCGCCATGGGCATGGGAAGAACGGGTGGTGGGCCGTATTATTACGGGCAGTTTCAAAGTTTCCGACACTTCAAAGGCGTAAACAGTCATATCCTTTGCTTCCTGAGCCGAAGATGGCTCCATAATCGGCAGTTTTGCAAATGTGGCCCATAAGCGGGTATCCTGCTCTGTCTGCGAGGAGTGTGGCCCGGGGTCATCAGCTACGACTAGCACGAATCCGCCCTCAATACCGATATAAGCCAGACTCATTACCGCATCGGAAGCCACGTTCAGGCCCATTTGCTTCATTGAGACGATAACCCTCGCCCCGGCATAGGATGCTCCTGCCCCTGTTTCCGCGGCTACCTTTTCGTTAACGCTCCATTCTGCATGAAAACCATATTTCCGTGCCCATCCGGCCAGTGTTGCCATTATCTCTGAAGACGGTGTTCCCGGGTATGAGGCTGCCACAGCAATGCCTGCTTCCACGGCACCTCTGGCGATGGCTTCATTCCCCATCATTAAAACCCGTGCTCCTGCCTTTTCTTCCATATCCAGTTCACCTCCAGAAAATATCTAATCTTTTTTCTCTTTCGGTTCGGCGGCAATCTGTAGTTGCGGGATTGCCGAAAGCTTACTTTTTTTGTACATGGTACGCCTTCGATCATTCCTTTCCTAAAATTAGTCAAAGGTACTTCAGGGATTTTAAGGGCAAATTAAACTGTATCTGATTAACGTTTTTTTGTCAAGGTTCGAACATTACGAAAATTATGCTCAATATTTATAAATGAAAACATATTTCTTAACTTTTATGGAAGAGAGGCAATGACTGTGGATTGTTTAAGCGGGGAAAGAAATAAATGGCTGCTGCAATGACGACAGGAATTAAGGTCAGGTTAAACATGGTGCCGAAGCCAAAGGCATCTGCCACCAAGCCCCATGATACGGATCCGGCGGCCACCCCGATATCGAATGCGGTCCAGTATGTGGCATTGGCCCCTCCGCGTCGTTCCGGTGGTACTTTGCTGATACAGAGGGCAGCCATAGTGGGCTGAATAAACCCGAATCCGATCCCGTAGAAAATACCGCCGAACACCAGGTGTGATACTGTGGCAGTCCGGGCCAGGATGACCATGGCAACGAGCGTGGCCAGGGTCCCGGTGATCACAGCGAAGTCATAGCCCTTTTGTCCTGTTCGGTCTACAATTAAACCGGCAAGGGGCCGGGTAATCACTGTGGTCAGGGCCAGCGTGAGAAAGAAAACGGCGGCGGTCTCCATCCCCTGCTCACGTACAAAAAGAGCCAAAAAGGAGATAAGGGAGCTGTAGGTAAAAGTAACGAAAAGGATGACCATAGCCGGGCGCAGCGCGGCTCTTTCCATAATAACAAACTTGGAGCGTGGTGCCTGCTTTTGCACGGGCGGATATTTAATCGGCAGGGCCAGGAGCAGTGCAGTGAGCATGAGGACAGAGCAGGCGATGAAGAGAACGGGAAAGGAGTAAGAGTCGATGATAAAGAGGCCGAACCCGGGAGCGATAGCCAACGAGACGCTGGCGGCTAGTGTATAAAAGCCCATCCCTTCACCCATCCTGCTTTCAGGAATGATATCCGAGGCAATCGTCGGCGAGGCCGTATTCAGAATTCCCCAGCCAATACCCTGCAAAAAACGAAAGAAAATCAGTGTCAAAACGGGAATCATCCAGGCATATATAACTGTAAATACGAGGAAGATAAAAAGACCGGTCAGGTAGATAATTTTGCGCCCGTAAGTGTCCAGGGCCCATCCCGTAAGGGGCCGTATCAAAACGGCGGCAAGGGTCAGGGCAGCCAGGGCAAAGCCGGCTGTACTCTTGCTCCCACCGTACTGTTGGATATAAATGGGCAGGGTGGGGATCATGCTGTGGAATGCAATAAATGTGGCCAAAGTAGACAACAAAATGAATATATAACTTGCCGTCCACAGGGGGGGCTTAGCTGTTTTTTTGTCAGGCTGAATTTCTGCTCTCATTATTCACCTGCTGCATATTATTATTCGTTACCACCTAAAAATAAGCTAATACCGATTATGAACTACTGGAAAGAAAGTGTCAACCCACTATACTATTAGATCGTTGCGTCTGCGTTTAAGCATAAAAATTGCCCGCCCATGGCACTTTCTGAAAGTTAGTTTGTTTGTTTTGACTATTGCTCACTATTGGAACTTATGTTATATTTACAAAAATAGCGCGGCTTTTGCGCAAGGAGGTAAGGGTGAATGGATTTGAAAAGGGTTCTAATAAGCGATCCTCTAGCCGAAGAAGGAATCGATATATTAAAAGAAGTGGCCGCGGTGGATGTAAAAACAGGCCTTAGTCACGCAGAACTCCTGTCTATTATCGGAGATTATGATGCCCTGCTTGTGCGTAGCGGGACTCAGGTGGAAGCGGACATTATTGATGCGGGAAAAAAACTTAAGGTGATCGGCAGGGCCGGAGTCGGCGTTGATAATATTGATGTGGCGAAAGCGACGGAAATGGGCATCCTGGTAATCAATGCCCCGGGAGGCAATACCATCTCTGCGGCTGAGCATACCATGGCTATGATGATGGCTCTCACCCGCAACATCACAAATGCCTGCAGTTCACTGCGTTGCGGTGAGTGGAAAAGAGGTAAATTTGTTGGTGTGGAGCTATACCGTAAGAAGTTGGGTGTCGTTGGTTTTGGGCGTATTGGCCAGGAGGTGGCAATACGGGCAAGGTCATTCGGTATGGAAATATTGGCATACGACCCGTACATACCAAACGAGCTTATTGAAAAACAGGGTTATACTCCGGTGACACTGGATCAGCTTTTCACCAATGCCGATATTATTACTGTTCATGCACCCAAGACTTCCGATACAAAGTATCTGATTAATGCTGACGTACTAAATAAGATGAAGGATGGCGTGCGCATTATCAACGTGGCCCGCGGTGGTCTTGTGGATGAAAAAGCGCTCTATGATGCCATTGAAAGCGGCAAGGTGGCCGGCGCTGCGCTGGATGTTTTTGAGACCGAACCGCCGGAGGACAGCCCCCTGCTCCAACTGGAACAGGTAGTATGCACACCTCATCTAGGTGCCTCCACCGCAGAGGCCCAGATCAAAGTGGCGGTACAGGTTGCAGAGCAGTTCGTCCGCCTCTTTAAAGGTGAACCGGTACAGATGGCTGTTAACGCTCCCATTCTGCCACCGGAAGCTATGGCCGAGGTGGAACCATTTATCCCTTTAATGAATATGATGGGCAGCTTCTACATGCAGTTATTCGGTGGCCGCATAAAATCAGTGGACATTACCTACAGCGGTGAGGTCTCGGTTTATCCTGCAGCCCCCATGACCACTGCTCTGCTTATCGGCTTGCTGCAGGTTATTCTTAAAACCAATGTGAACTATGTCAATGCACCGCCTATTGCCAAGCAGCGGGGTATCAGTATTGAAGAAAACAAGAGCAAGAGTGCATCCATTTACCGTAGCCTTATTACGGTAAAGGTTACCACTGAGGAGGGGACCGCCACCATTGCCGGAACGCTCTTCGAGGGCAGCGAAATGCGCATTGTACAGCTTGATGGCTATAATATAGAAGTAATCCCTTCACGCTACCTGTTGGTAAACAGGTACCATGATCGCACCGGGGTTGTGGGTAAGGTAGGCACACTGCTTGGAAACAACAACATTAATATTGCCAGCATGCAGGTAGGGCGCAACCTGCAGCGGGGCGAAGCCATGATGATCCTTCAGGTTGACAGTCCGGTTCTCCCGGAAATTATTGCGGAATTACAGGGTGATGATTTGATGATCAAATCATCTTTTATTGAGCTGCCCCTGTAAAGAATGAGTTACTCGTATTACTATTGCCTGAGTAATTACAAGCATGATTGAGCACAGTAAAGCGTAGAATAACTTAAAAAAGGATGATTGACAATGCCTATTTATGAATTTCGCTGCACTTGCGGACACACTTTTGAAAAGCTTTGCCGCAGCAGCGATCCAACAAACCCCGCCTGCCCCAAGTGTGGGGGCGTCTCTGAAAAGGTATTCTCCAGCTTTAGTGTGGGGCGCTCAGCACCGGCAACCGGCTGTGGAATGGGGGAAGCCCAACCCGGCGGCTGAGGTGGTTGCGGTTATGCGGGGCATAACCATTAGTTTCATCAGTCAGAATTCAGTATTCAGAATAAAGGAAGCTAAAACCGTCTTAATGTTATTAAACTAGGAAATCTCTATACGGCCCCTTATCTGTATAGAGGTTTTCTATTTGTGCTGGCGTATGCTGTTTTCCCTTGATATAATTAGAAGTTAGGAGCCAGCATGAGACAGCTGCTATATACAAGTGGCGAGGCATGCCTCGGCCGTAAAAACAGCAAGCATTGAAAGGAATATTATTTTTATGGATCAAACGGCTGTTTATTTTGATAACGGGGCCACCTCCTGGCCGAAACCGGAAGCGGTTTACGGTGCAGCAGAGCAATATCTTCGCTCCGGTGGAGCCAACCCTGGCCGATCCGCCCATGCCCGCTCCCTTGCGTCGGAGCGGTTGCTCTACGAAAGCCGGGAACGGATTGGGACGTTTCTTGGGGCGAATAATCCGGAAGAGATTGTTTTTACCCTTAATGCCACCGACGCCCTTAACATGGCAATCAAGGGGATTCTGGAACAGGGTGACCATGTAGTTTATAGTCCTTTTGAACACAATTCTGCCTTGCGGCCCCTCTATTCCCTGCGCGAGAGCGGCATGATTACCACAACCATGCTCTCTGCCCAAGGGGAGGATGTTGTGGACGCAGAGGCATTTAAACGAGCCATCCGGCCGGAAACAAAGTTGTTTGTTTGCACCCACGCCTCCAATATCACCGGGCGTATCATGCCCGTGCAGGCTATTGCCAAAGTGGCTGCATCCCGGGGCGTATTTTTCCTCCTCGACGCCGCTCAGACGGCTGGGGCCATCCCTCTGGACCTGCAGGAAATAGGGGCGGATCTGGCCGCTTTTACCGGACACAAAAGCCTACTCGGCCCTCCCGGCGTGGGCCTGCTCTACTTGCGTGAAGGTGTAAAAATCAAGCCCTGGCGCGAAGGGGGTACGGGCAGTCGCTCCGATGAAGAGCGTCAGCCCTCATTCATGCCCGATTACCTGGAAGCAGGGACCATGAATGCCCCCGGCATTGCCGGCCTGAACGAGGGGCTTAAATATCTCAACGACATGGGCGTGGAGACAATCCGCGAACACGAACTGAAGCTCTGCCAAAGATTGCTAACAGGCCTGGCACGTATCCCCGGCATCAAGGTTTTTCGTGTTTCTGCCCCGGAAAATTACGTGGCAGTTGTATCATTTGTAATGGAAGGAATGGACAGCGGGGAAGTGGGTTTTATCCTGGAAGAGGGTTACGGTATCCTCTGCCGTACGGGGCTGCACTGTGCTCCCCAGGCCCATCGCTCTATCGGCACCTTTCCCGGGGGGACGGTCCGCTTCAGTCTGGGTTGCTTTAATACAGAGCAGGAAGTGGATCACGCCCTCCATGCTCTCAGCGAAATTGCTGCCCGGCTTCACAGTTGACTGTGAATTAGTGCCGTTGGATTGATGTTTTTCGGAGCAGATGCCAAGAAGCGACCCTGGATTTCAAGGTCGCCTCTTTTTTTCTCTTTTTCTTCCTTAATCTCTCGGCCTAAAGACTCCCACATCCAAGCATAGCGAAGGTGGGGCTTTTCAATCAGATGGAGTAGATTCCCCACCTGGTTCCCCGATGTTCAGCTTCAGCTGAACGAGTTCACTACGCCCGGCTAAAGCAGTAATTTCATCCAGGTGTTCAAAAAGTGAGCAGGCCAGACGCTGACGCTGCAGTAAGGCCGGCTGTCCCCTGATGGATCGCAGGAAGGCAGATTCACACGCTGCCCGAAGTCCACCATTTCGAATATTATCCACAGCAACCGGAATGAAAGGACAGGGCTCTACACCTCCCTGGGAATTAATATGCAAAGATAGATACCCGGCTGCGGAACAGCGGTTATCGGGTCCGTATTCATCATGGGGAAACTGGATTATTGCAAAAGAGCCGCTGCGGCGAATTTCCAGGATGCGGCGGCGAAAGGCTGCCCGTGCGTGGTCGTCTAAGACCCATTCCGGGTGCGGCTGCGGACCGCAGGGGACATATTCGGTGAACAAGCCTATGGAGCATCCTAAAGCAGACATCTCTTTCATAAATCGCTCAGAACCGAGCTGTTCCGTATTAACAGTAGTGTTCATAGCGGCAAAACCAAAAAAAGCTCCCGCATCACGCAGATTCTGCAAAGCCTTTACAGCATCGGCATGTGCCCCGGTCTGGCGTCGATCATCAGTGTCATTGGAAAAACCCTCCACGCTGATCAATTGAACAATGTTACCGCTGCGGGCAATACGGC
>SKTJ01000118.1 GCA_007122565.1 Syntrophomonadaceae bacterium
AGGACAGCTATGAGCAGCAGGCAGGCAGGCCATCCCCCCAGCCCCACCCGTTTAAACAGAAGAAACAAAAGCGTCGCCAGGAGTCCCACGTGCAACCCTGAAACCGCCATCATATGAGCCACACCGGAGCGTCTCACCCCCTCTTCCACCCCGATGTTAAGGGCCTGGCGCTCACCAAAGAGGATAGCCACCAACAGTCCTCCCGCATTAGGAGGCAGGTGGGTTTGCAGAACTGTCTTCATCTTTTCCTTTAGCTCCAGGGCGAAAAGCCGTCCAGCAGAAAGTTCTGTAGAATATCCCCGCACAGTCAGGTCACGTGCTTCGCCGTAAAAAGCGGCGGCTAAGCCCCTCATCTCAAGGAAGGCACGGTAATCAAAGCCACCCGGGTTACGTTTTCCATCCGGCACAACAAGCACCCCGCGCGCACTGATCTCCTTTCCATAAGCAAGGTCCGTGTCAGTTTCCCCGTTGTAATAGAGGGTTACCCGTACTGTTCCGGCAGCATCCCGCTTTTCTTCCCGGATCAGGATGTGTGTTAACTGCAGCGGAAAAACAACACGGTCATCACGCCACAGGGGTTCATCCGCCACCATTCCCAGTAGCGTGCAACGCTGCTCGTGATAGGGCTGGACAGTGCCGCCCGCTTTGCTAATCGCCAAGTTCAAAGCAAAGGAGCCTGCAGCAAGAAAGAGGAGCAAAAAGGGGATGAGCACCCACAAGCTTTCCCGTCGTGTCCTCAGGTTCCAGGCCGCCCAGAGCAGTGCCGTAATTGCCAGATAAATCCATATTTGAACAGGGAGATAACGCCCCAGGACAATCCCCAGAATATAAGCAAGCGTCAGAAAAACCAGGATACGGGTCATGGAAGCACTCCCAATACAACTGATAAGAACAGGGAATACTTCTACCTTTTTCCTGGTTTTCCTTTATTCAATTCCTGAATCCTCATCGTAACTAGGTCGGCAAAGGCAACATTATAATCTTTTATTTGAGACTGCGGCCTGCGCACAGGTATCCTGTAACCCGTTTCACTATATGACTGAATATACCCCCATGTCGCCCCCTGCGGTGGCGGCACCATCAGACAATGAAAATGGCGGAATTCTGCTTTTTCCAGGTTTCTCTTTTCCTATCCAACATTCCAACTTTCCAACTTTTTTCCGCATTCTTTATATGTGGTACTCTACTTCTGCCGATTGCCTGAGTGAATACATTAGTTCACCCATTTTATTTGAAAGAAGTTGCATTGTCATCCTTTCATTCACCATATCCCTGACCTCTTCAAAGGTTACCTCCCGGGCTTCCTCACGATCCAGGACCTCAATAATATGATAACCAAATTGTGATTCCACGACACCGCTGCGCTGGCCTTTCTCCAGGGAAAAGGCGACTTCCTCAAATTCAGGAACCATTCTACCCCGCTCGAAAAGGCCCAAATAACCTCCCTGGATGGCGGAGGATTGATCTGTGGAATATTCCCCGGCCAGTTCCCCGAAATCCTTACCTTCCTCCAACATTTGTATTACATTTTCAGCCTCTTCCATGTTATCCAGCAAAATATGTCGCGCCTCAACCTGTTCATGGATATTAAAAGCGGCCTGGTTGGCAGCAAAGAATTCCCTTTCATCTTCCTCCGTTATATCAAGTTCACTTTCTGCTATTTTCCGCAGGAACAGTTCTGTTCTCAACTCTTCTCTCACGGTTTCTTCTGTTACCCCATACTCGCTTAAAGTTTGGTGAAAGAATTCCGCCATACCGTTAAAACTCTCATCTATAACTTTTTGAATCTCTTCCGTAACCTCCGCTTCACTAACAACAATACCCTGCTTTTTCGCTTCCTGAATGACCAGTTGGTTCATGATAAGACGATCCAGAATATCCCTGCCACCGGTTGTCAGCATAGCCTCGTAAAGCTCGTCCTTGGTGATTTCTTCACCGTTCACTGTGGCTACTACTTCGCCTTCCTGGGAAACGCTATTTAATAGCACGATCGCTGCGCCTATTAAAAGTAAAACAATGATACCAACCAGCACATGACTGCTCTTAAAACGTTTGTCCTTCTGATCTTTTGGGCTTGATTCCATTGGTTCTATAGAATCCATGCTGATTCTCCTCCTCTTAAAATATAAAATTTTTTCTGTCTTTTAGATAACAACCTCTTTACCTAGTTCAAGATTTGACGGGTATATCCCTTTTTTGCAAGTTCATTATTTACGAAGTAATAAAAATTATTCTATACCTTGAGTTTACATTTTTCAAGAAGTAAATATTGAGAACTGCTCCAGTAGTCAGAGACAAAACTTGTTAAGGAAAAGGGGAAAGCAGCTAACCCACCCCGCTAAAAGGTGGTAGATTGGCTGCTTCATTGGCCATCTGTAACGTTTCACTTCAGCGAATCAGCATAAACAGGGCAATGATCAAGGCGGCGGTAAATGCGGCCGTTGCCGCAAGGGCACCACCCCGGCCCATGCTTCCACGGTAATAGTACATACCAGCCAAAAGGCCGGCCACCGCAACAATAAACAGGAGCAAGGCATTACCCAGCGCCGTCAGCAACAGTAAAAGCACGACCAGCAACGCAGCAAACTGATCAGATAGGGGCCGTTTGCGTATTTGCATGCAATCCACCTCACTCGAATTAAGTATTTGTTTCCACTCGTTGGCGAGCCTGGAAGACAAGGCTCTCAATAAATTCGTCCCGGTTGGCGTTCTCTTTCCCATCGTAATAAATAGTTACCATGGGCAGGTTCAGAGCGGTGCGTAAGGATCCCATCTGGGCTTCGATCACCGAAGCAGGCATGCAAGTAAAAGGGGCTACAAACACAGCGCCGCCCACGCCGGCGTTATTCGAGGCAAAAGAGCAGACCCTGCCAATGGCCATAGGGGGTTCTCCGCCATAATGATCGGAAACATAAGGACGGGACAACTCCCGGAGTTGCGCCGGTGCGGGCTCAGCCTGATTTTCAAACACACTGCCCAGCGCTGCAAAGAGCCTGTGTTCATCACGCTCAGCAACCCGGTTCATCAGGGCATATGCGGTTTTGTTGAGCAGATTACGCCAGTTCCGTTCAGTCTCATAAGATGCCAAAGCTTCCTGATAATTGATAAAGACGGTATAAGAGAATAGTTCTGAAGCGGGAGCAAGGGATACCTCTCCCCCTTCTGCTTCTATTTTCCTGATAATCTTCTGGTTACAGCGGTCATCCAAGCGCACATAAAACTCCCCACCCACAAGGATCAGGGGGCGTTTTTCTGTGCGGCGCGGAATAGCAGCAAACTGCTCCGCCGCCGTCTGCAGGAATTGTTCCAGGGGTCGCAGGTGCTGCCCCCTGAGTAAAGCGGACATAGAAAAGCGATAATGTTCTAACAGTTCTTCCAGGCGATCGGCGCAGCGGTCGAAGAGGGCATCGCTCTCCCCCTGTTCCAGTTCGTAGGGCCGGGTGGCATGCAACAATTTATAGAGCAGATCCATTGCCACCATGCCGTTATAAACACCTACGATATATCTGATACCGAATCTTTTCATCGTATCCGTAAGTTTAATCGAGCAAATCCTTCCTTCACCGTAGCCGGCGCGGTTGATGATCAGGGACTGTGTGGGCGCATACAGCCCGTAGCGACATGGCCCGCAGGCCCAACCCTGGAAAAAGACAACATCCTTCTCGTCACTTATTTTGCCGTTCGTGCTGAGATATTCGAGAAAATCCTGAACGTTCTGGATGAGGGGAAGACATTCGCTGCCGTTAATAAAGCGCTTGGCCAGAGCCAGGTCCCGGTCACTGCTGCGGGGCAGCACCTCAGCATCAACGCCGTAGTTACGGAACATTGCCGCAAAAACACGTCCATGTCGACTCGGTTCAGGAATCAGGATTTTTTTCCATTCCGGATGATTGAGATAACGGGTGCGGGATGAATAAAATTTAGGCCTCGTAAATTCCTGACGGGAGCGGCAGGTGTTCTTAAAGGCTTCGAGCCGCGTGATCATTCCTGCCGGAGCTGTGTGTTCATCAAGGGTGAGGCGCAGATAGGCAGTCATGCTTCCCAGGTAATGACGCAGCATGGCATTTGGGCCGCACATAAACGGGTCCTGGAAAACAACATGAATAAGGGGCAGGCCCGTCTCTTTTGTCCGTTCGTTGAGGAAATTCACCCAGATCACCGTGGAGAGCATTTTCTGCAGTTGCATTGGATAGATATTGTCCATCTCTGTAAGAAGCAGGGAGAGCTCTTCTGAAAAAATCTCCCGTGCGCCCTCCAGGGCCGGGTCGTTTATTTGTCCCGTATACCAGCCCCGCAGGTATTCAAGCAAAAAATCCTGAGGCAGTGCAACAATACCCCGTTCACGGGCATGGCGCAACGATTCCTTGGAGACAAAATCATCAAACACTGTATAGGGCCGGCCCAGGAAAACTGCTGCAATGCTGTCCCCATGTTTTTTTAATTCGGCCATAACTGTAATGCTTTCTTCCATCATGCTGCGGCGAAATTGCTCTTGCGCCTCATAGCCCTTGCCCACAGCAGCCTTTAACTTGTCCCGGCTAAAAGCATTACCCATGAGTTTACGGGCTGTCACTTCAAGCTGGTTGCGGATCCGCTCCGGGCCACCCCGGTAGTTCAACTGGGCGTAGAGCATTTTTTCCGGCGGCACTTTCAGGGAGTTTGTCACGATCCCTTTTACCGTCTGCATGAGGGAGCAAGTAAAGCCGCGGGGCCAATCGGGCGCCCAGGGCAAAGGTTCCATATCCACTACTTCGGGCACAAATATATAGGAAAGATCCATTTCAGCCAGTTTGCCATAATGGCCCACCAGGACCTCCAGGGGATAGCACATCTCCGCTTCCAGTTCCCGCTTCCCTATTTCCAGGATCTCATCATCCGTGGGCGGTGAGAGAACCACCTCTGCTCCCAGTTCACGGAAAAAAGCAGCCCAGAAGGGGTAGAGATCAAAGAATAATCCGGCCCGGGCAATACCGACACGGAGGCCGCCCCGCCGCGTTTCTCCGGCAGCCCCGTCGAAGATGCTGTTGCGGCGGACCAGGTAGTCGGGCAGTTCGTGCTCCACTTTTTTCTCCAACCCGGAAAAGCGGCCACAACGGTCCCCGTAAAGGAATTTGCTACCATCACTGAATGCGATGACGTCCAGCGTGCAATTATGCTCGTGTTCACACTGGGCGCGGCACTTGTTTTTTCCCACCGTGAAGGCGTTCAAATGCTGCAGACCGTGGAAGGAAAAACGTCCCTCCTGCCCCAGCTCATGGAACATTCTGGCGATCAGAGCGCTACCCAGGGCTCCGGAGAGCTCGGGGTGGGGCGGCACGATTATTTCACGGTCACACTCAGCGGCAAAGGCAGCAGCCAGGGCATGGTTGTATGCTGTAGCTCCTGAAAAAACAATTTTACCTTCCAGGGGACGGCTTTCCACTGTTTTGCTGATATAATTCCGTGCCGCCGAGTAAGCGAGGCTGGCCAGCTGTGCCGAAAGAGGCAGCCCTCGCGAGGAAGCCGCGATCAGGGCGGACTGGGAAAGGAGGGTGCAGGTGTCCCCCAGGTCAACGGCATACTCAGCGGTAAAGGCACCGCGGGAAAATTCTTCTTTAATATTAACACCCAGCAGTCCGGCCAGGTTTTCCAGGAATGTCCCGGTGCCTGCCGCACAGACAGGGTTCATGTTGTAATCAGATAAAACACCATCGTTAAGCTGTAAAAACTTGGAATCCTCCCCCCCAATCTCAATAATGGAGAGAGTTCCCGTATCACCGCACAGGTACTTAATCCCCTCTGCCTGGCAGGTAATCTCATCCACGGCATATTCGGCGCTCAGTATTTTTTGGGAGAGGAAACGACCGGAGCCTGTGGTACAGGCTATCACTTTGGCACCTTCAATCAGTGAACCATAGCGGCGTTCCACCTCTTTCATGAGCTCCAGCACCTGTAGGGCCGGACGGCCGGCAGTGGGGAAATAGACACCACCAATAAACCGCCCTCCCTTATCCAGAAGGACACATTTTGTGGAGACGGAACCGCAATCAACCCCCAAATAAACCAAGTCAAGCTCGTACTCTGCATCAGGAGTAAGGGGTGGCATATATTTCACTTTTTCCGGGTCAAGGGGAGGGAGTGGGTTTTCCGGTTCATATTTTTCTGTCAAAAGAAAATTCAGCATGGCAGGCAACTTCCCCGCCTCCACTGTTTGTCTCCCCTGGGCAGCCGCTCCGAGGGCGCTTAAATACTCATGGTCAGGCACAACAATAATCTCCACACCATGACTCTCACAGTATTCGTTTATGTATTTCATCACCGCAGCATTATTGATCACTCCACCAGCGGCGAGCATCGTGCCGCCCCTGATGCGGTTCTGCGCCACCCCGCTCAGCACCATATCTGTAAGGGCGCGGGCCATGCCCGCGGAAACTGAGCTTTGTGTAGCCCCCTCATTAATCGCATGGGTCATATCCGACTTGGCAAAAACGGCGCAACGTCCCGATATCTTTACGGGATTATCCGCCTGCAGGGCTACCTCCGCCAGTTCCCGGTCATTGTAACCCATGCGGGAAGCCTGCTGGTACCAGAAAGCGCCACTGCCCGCAGCACACTGGCCGTTGCGGTTAAAAAATGTCACCGTGCCTCCGGGGCCCAGTTCCAGATAATACATATTTTCATGGCCAAGGGATAAGACTGACTGACACTCAAGGCCACGGTGGTCCAGTCCCGCCTTCAGCGCTTCAATTTCCAACAGAGGCTTAATCTTCAGGACATTGCCGAGGAGGGCCGCATTGGCACCGGTAAGACCGAAGCGTATCTCTGTACCATCCCATCCTTCAAGCAGGGCGTCAACGCAATGCCGGGCCGCTTCCACCGGATTGCCTGACGTGGGGACTGAAACCTTTTTTACAACAGAGCCATCTTCCAGTACTCCTTTAACAGCAAAGGTACCCATATCCAGGCCGAGACCGGGAAGTGACTTTTTATATTTGTCTTTCTCCATTTGTTTCACCTCAATTTAAAAGGAAATACTTTCTATTACACATTTACCCATCTAACCCTTTTTATATCAACTGCCCGCCCCCTTGTCAAGTTTGAACCATAGCCCTTATGGAGCAACAAGCCCCCTTAACGCTGCCAATAGTTAACATAGCCCTGGCAACGGATTTTTAGTTTTTCTCTCCTGACTCCTGACTCCTGATCTTTTACTGTTCCTTACCGGTTACCGCAGACACGTTGTTTCTTTTCCAAAAGAAAAATGCGAGGGCAGTCAGAATAAAGAGCAGGGTTGCAATTTGGGCCGGGGTTAAAAACCATAAAACGGGTTCGCTGACCCGGAAGAATTCCACAATAAAACGGTAAATACCATAAAAAATGAAAAAGAACAATAAGGTATAACCTTCAAAAAAGCTGTATTTGCCCATATACCGCAGCAACACAAAGATAACCAACCCGGCAAGGACGCCATAAAGCTGGGTGGGATGACGTGGCAATCCGTCCACCAGGGAAAAGGCAACCCCCCAGGGTAGAGTGGTTACATGACCGTAACAGCATCCGTTCAAAAAGCATCCAATACGCGTAATGCCATAACCGAGGGCAATAAAAGGTACAATAAAATCAATTAACTTAAGCGCAGAAATCTTACGATAATAACAATGGACAGCCAAACCCAGCAAAACAGCGATCAGGCCACCATAGAAGGTAAGGCCTGTCTCCCGTGCAACCAGGGTTCTTAACAGGGGTTCACTTCTATATATTTCCCAGTTAAGGAAAATATAGGTAATCCGGGAACCAAAAACAGTAAGGATAATACTGATAATAAAAGCCTCGTAAATATAATCCGGGTTAAAACCTTTGCGTGGCGCCTCTCTTAAGATTAAAAACAATCCAAATACAAACGCGAGTAGCAACATCACCCCGTAAGAATAAAGGGGAAAACCGCCTATTTCAATCAGCACAGAACGCATCTTTAACCTCCAATCTTAAAAACAGTCGAATGTCCAATGTCAAAAGTCGAAAGTCGAAAAAAACAATCCGGGCTAAGCAACCGACTCGTATTTTCATTTTCTCCTGCTCTAGGTCTTGCTTCTTGCTTCTTGTATCTTGCCTCTTGAATCTTGCCTCTTGAATCTTACCCGTCAATCGCTTGCCTGGCCAGGGCATCGCAGCGGTTGTTACGTTCATCAGTGCTGTGTCCGGCTACCTTATGCCACTTAACGTCGTGTTGCCGGCTTAACAGTAAAAGTTCCTGCCATAGATCCTGGTTTCCCACCGCTCCCCCTGCCTTTGTTTTCCAGCCATTGCGCTGCCAGCGTAAGAGCCACCCCTGGTTAAACGCATTAACCAGGTACGCGCTGTCCGAATAAAGCCTCACCCGGCAGGGTTCCTGCAGGCATCTTAAACCCTCAATGGCGGCTGTAAGCTCCATCCGCTGGTTTGTTGTATCCGGGGCACGGCCGCAGATCTCCTTCTGCCGCTCTCCGTAGATTAGCAGCGCCGCCCATCCGCCGGGCCCGGGATTCCCCCGGCAGGCCCCGTCAGTATAGATAATAACATCTTTCTTCATATCAGGTAAACCTCTCCCCATTCTATTCATTTACACGTTATTCAAAAATTCATCCCCGCAAGCGATTGCCTGCGGGGTGAATGGTTAACTGTCGTTTAAGCGCATTTTCGGTATCAGCAATGATAGTTTTTGTTTCGTGTTAATCTGCCGGTACGGCTTCGGTGCCTCTGATCAGGTCGGTCAGCACTCTTTCCAACTCATCCAGGGTTCGGCCGTAGCCGGCCCAATCACCGGCGCGCTGTTTCGCCTGGGCTTCCACAAAGAGCTCCTGGGCACGGTTGGCCAGTTCCTGCACCGTCTCGGGAACCACTACTTGCGGCGGCGGGTCCCCCGGTTCCGGGTCTGCAGGCCTTTCCTCGTCCTCATCCGGTGGCGGTGCTATGGGTACAACTTCCCGTGCTCCGAAAAGGCTGATTAACGCTTCCTCCAGCGTGGGCTCCATTACCACCGTCTCCCCAAAACCGGCGATCACACGTACCAGTTCGGGCAGTTCACTCTGTTCCGCCTGCAGGAAAACGGGCTCCACGTAAAGGATCGCGCCATTGATGGGCAGGACCAGCAAGTTGCCCCGGATCGCCCGGGAACCGCGCTGGTCCCAGAGGGTGAGCTGCTGGGAAATGAGCGGATTCTGATCAATGCGCGTTTCGATCTGCATGGGGCCGAAGATTACCCGATCCTTGGGGAAGAGATAAACGAGGATCTCACCGTAATTATCCCCGTCACTGCGTCCGGCCATCCAGGCGATCATGTTGTCCCGCCGTGCCGGGGTAAAGGGTTGCATCAGCACAAATTCCGGCTCCGCCTCACCAGGCAGCTGTAATATGGTGTAATAGGGTTCCAGCGGCTGGGTGGTTCCGAAATACTTTTCGCTGGGTACCTGCCACATATCCTCACGGTTGTAAAAGACCACCGGATCCTCCATATGATAGGTTAAATAAATCTGGGCCTGCACAGCAAAGTAGGTCTCCGGGTAGCGGATATGCCCTTTCAATTCCCCTGGCATTTCCGCGAAGGATTTAAAGAGGCCGGGGAAAATTTGTCCATATGTGGTAATCAGCGGGTCAGTGGGGTCAACAACATAAAAATCCACATCGCCATGGTAGGCATCCACAACCACCTTTACGGGGTTACGCATATAATTGACCCCCCCTGTGGGCTGGGCATAAGGAAAGCGATTAGTGGTGGTATAAGCATCAATGATCCATTGCAGGCGCCCATCGGCGAGCACCAGGTAGGGATCCCGGTCATAGCTGAGAAAAGGAGCGATGCGGGAGACCCGGTTCCTGATACTGCGATTGAACATAATCCGGCTTTCCGGGTGAATTTCCCCTGATATGAGAATACGGTAATCGGAAAACTTAAAGGCAAACAAAAGACGCTGCACGAAACTCTTCAGTTGAATGCCCCCATCTCCCTCATAATGGGTAAAAACATTCGCATCCCCCATGGGGTAGTTCAACTCGGGAGTACTCGTGTTCACGATCACAAAGTCTGAACTGATCTCGCCGTAATAAATTTCCGGCCGCTCCACCACAAGCCCTGCTTCAGTAACAACAGGCACATCGCCGATCACAAAATCGGGCAGGCCCTGCGCTGTCACCGTGGCCACCGGACTCATGGCCAGGCCGTAACCATGCGTATACTGAAGGCGCAGGTTTGTCCAGGTCTGGGCCTGGGAGGGGAGGTTATTTGTATTCAGTTCCCGCGCCGCGAGCATCACTTGCCTGTACTCATCACCCAGGTAATAGCGATCCGTATCCACATCCACAAATTCGTAGTAAGGACGAATTCCCTGCAACTGGTTATAGGTCTGGCGCAACGGGCGGTAATCCCAGAGGCGCACGTTATCTATGGTCCCGGCGGCTTCATCCAGGGCCTCAAAACTAATTTGGGGCAATACGGGATAATCTTCCGTGCGCACCCGGTCCAGTGCAAAAGCCTGTAGCGTCATATCA